>JAQXBA010000029.1 GCA_029252625.1 Opitutia bacterium
TGGGGCGAAGCTGGGCAGCATCCGGCACAAAGGTTCAGGCGTGCCGTAGCCTCCGGTATTGTAGCCCCAGTATGTGAGTCTTTGCAGAATGTCCTCGCAGGCCTGCCTTTGGTCCCCAAGCAAAGCGCCCTCGCCTTGAAAGACATTTTGGATATGATTTACTCCAAGACTAAGAAAGGGCTTTCCATCAGGATCAATCAGGCAATCTCGCCCGTTTACTTTGCCTAGTTGAAAGCGCCCATCTCCGTCTGCTTGGATGAGTCCTGCACCAAGCATAAGCGCGGCCAATTTGCTTAAAATTCCCTTCATAGTAAGCGCTCTTCTATTTCCGGTCATTTTGCTCCTTTACCAACTGGCCATTGACGAAATGCTTGTATGGCATCGTGTCGTAGCTGTTAACCTCCGCGGCAACATCAGGGTCGGATAAATCTGGCCACGGGTTATTCTCGAGTAATTCCTCCAACTTTTTGCGAATTGGTATCGCTTCGGGCGAACCAGTGATCTCTTTGTAGTTACTACGCAGGTGCGCATCACCACAGTCAAAGAGTCGGCCTTCTGAATCACCGTATACCGGGTCCACGGCTTCGAGCAACCAGCGCTTGGTCCGCACCATTCGTGCGGTCGCAATATAGCTGGTGATCCACTCCCGGTGTAGGTCCGTGGCTCCCGTCAAGAAAGGCACTAAACTCTGTCCATCTAAGGCATAGCCATCGGGGACACTCGCTCCAGAAAATTCCATCAGTGTTGGATAAATATCAGAGAACTCCATCAACTCATCAGTCGCCCCACGCTGCTGAATTAGGCCCGGGCAATTAACTATAAAGGGTACACGCGGACCGTCTTCGCTCGCATGCATTTTTTTACCATTTTCGCCATTGTCACAGGTGAAAATGACAATGGTTTTTTCGCGTAATCCAGCGGCCTTCAAGCCATCCATCAGGCGCCCGACCAAGATGTCGATGTATTCCACCAAACCCTGTAGGCTTCCACCCTTATTACTCCCCGGAGTCGCGTCAACTGGAGTCGTGGGTATCCCCCCTCCTGCCATATCGTGCACTAGATTCATCGGATAATAGGCGAGAAATGGCTGGCCCTCGTGACGCTTGATAAAATCAATCAAGAAGCCTGCATAAAGATCAGGCCCAAAGTCTTCGGCGGTCGTTTTCATCAACTCACCATTACGAATTACGCAAGGGTGCCAGTAGCGAGCGGGCACGGGCTTCGCATCAGGGAAATTGTATTTACCTTCAAACTTACCAGTAAAGGTCGAGCCTTCCGGCACATCCTGCAGAGTCAGCGCGCGAACGCATTGTTCGTCAAAGCCAACATCCTTCGAATAGATGGAGCCGCCCAATGCCATTGGATTTCCCACAATCGCCGTCCGGTAACCATGCTCACGCAATACCCTTGGGAATGTCAGATGCTGACTCACCCAATTCCAGCGTGTCTGCTTCGTGCAATTGAGCCGTAAGTCATTGTGCCAGACACCAGTGCGAGTGGCGTAACGCCCAGTCACTAAGAGCGCACGTGTTGGCGAGCACATCGGCGTGGCCCATGCAGTGTTAAACTTCACGCCACCTGCGGCAAGCGCATCCAGATTCGGCGTATGGTTCACCTCATTGCCGTAGCAAGCAAACTGCTCTGGGCTTAGGTCATCCACCATAATGATGAGAAAATTCGGACGGTCTTTTGGTTCTGTGACCTCTGCAAGTAAAACACCCGTCGAAGCAACCACGATACATACAACACTCATCAGATGCTTCATTCTTTTCTTTATATTGGAGGTTTAGTTGTTTGTTTAAAATTTATCGCAATCACCCACGCCCATGAGCCACTCGCAGCACGACATTTTGCACTTCGAGCGGGTCAGGTCGCAGGTCAAATTCACCCGTCAAAGTTTCACCTTCCTGCTGTAGCGTGACTGTATATGAGCCGTAAAATCCCCGAAATTGCGTCCTCCCATCCTCTGCGGTAGTCGCTTCGATTAGGGTTTTCCACTCATGGTTGATCAATTGATCCAGTGCGTGATATACTGGCTTTGCTTGTCCTTCCGCATCAAGCAATCCGGCGGGCATGCCTCGCCAAGGCTCTAGGTCGGTAATCGTCCACCAGATAATGGATTCAACCGCGGGGTGGCTGAAGGCCAGTGTGTAGAAATCATGGGCTAGTTCGGCTTGGTATTGCTCCCACTTAGGCGTGCTCGGCTTGCATGGTGTTGGCTTTCCCGTCTCTTTAGCGGCGGCTATTTCTTTCTCCCAAAGTGATAGTTTGGGCCAATCGGGGAAGATCTCGCAACTTAAAATACTGATCTCTGAAAGGTGAAGCGGTTTGCCGTATTTTGAAAAGCGCTCCAGTACGCCCCACAAGCGTTTCTCTGTGAAAACGTCGCCAAAATGGTGCATGTGTGCTTGTATGCCGATCGCATCAAAAGGCACCTCATACGACAGGCAGTCTTCAATCTGTTGTTGGAACTCTGGGTCATTCTCAGCAAAGTGGTTCACAATAAAACGGCCGTCTGGCTGGATTTCTCGAACAGCATCCACGATCACTTCAGTCACAGGCCCCGGACCACCATGTGATTCCACCCAACGGCGTACGCCCATATCGGCTGCCTTCAGCCTAATGCCAGGAGTTTCATTGTATAAATCCCACTCATCAATTTCTGGATAATCCTCTACCAGCATACGGACATGCGCCATAATATCCTGGTCCAAATCCTTGACTGGCCGCTCAGATGAAGCAATCCACTCTGGAACGACCTCGTGCCACATTAGCGGATGTCCACGCAGGCGCATCCCTTGTTTGTTCGCCCAGTCCAGCTTTTCACGCGAATCCGCTCGGTAATTCCACTTCCCATGCTGGTTGGCGTGCACCGCCCAATAAAAATCGATCGTGGCGTAATTAAACAGATTGGCAAAGCGATTCTTGAATTCAGGATACCAATCCCGCTTCGGAACCTCCCAATCAGCGGCTAAAGATCCACCGAAATTAAATTCGTGCCGAGTTTGTCTTAATGAATAAACCGACCCCTTGGGGACAGTTTGCCCATCTGCCCGCACGAGGCGCAAGTGGCAGTCACCTTGACGAATCACGTCAATACGATCTTGAGCACCATCAAGCGCCCACCGAAGATGCT
>JAQXBA010000039.1 GCA_029252625.1 Opitutia bacterium
TTTGACCGCCACAACGACGGAGAAAGCATCCACTGAAAGAAAAAGCGTCCGAATTGCTCCGGACGCTTTCCCAAAATATAAATCGGTGTTTAGCCCGATTCCCCTAAAAAATAATGAAATGGAGCGTCTAGCTGCGGCGACGCACCATGACGTAGCTCAAAGCGAGCATGCCACCGAGCAAGGCGTAGCTGCTTGGCTCGGGGACAGCGGTGACCGAAATGTCGTGTATCGCAAAAGAATTACCGTCCGCAGCAACATCACGGGCAATACCAACCACCAAGTAATCGTACTGAGCCAGTGTATTGAGTGCATACCCACTCAAGTCTACAGTTGTTGCAGCGATGCCTGCATCCCCAATCAAAGCGCTGCCGTTCGTATCGAGGTTCAGCAGCTGGATTGCAGCACCACCTGCCCCCCCATCAGCACCAGCAGTCATCTCGCTACCATTTCCTAAGTTATAGGCAGTAAAGCCATTATCAATGGCATTGACCCACATATTACCATTCTGTGCACCCGTATTCGCCATGCTGCCATCCGTGGCCGTATCATTAACAAGCCCCCACAAGTGCACGTAAATGTTCGTATCAGTGACTCCATTCCACGCACTATAGGTCATGTTAAACTGAAGTTGATTTTCACCAGTCAACCCTAGCGAGCTCAAATCAACCGACTGCGCCAGCGCACCGTCACTGGCAGCGCCACCCGCGACACTGGTGTTATATATCCATGAATTCCCAACGCCATGGGCCCACGCTGAATTCCCCGCCCTCTGCCACCCCGTAGAGATCCTGGTGGGATCACCGGTGGTAATACTGGTGCCGTCATTCGTGCCATCTAATTCGTCGATCAGAGTGACTTCGGCTAAAAGCGAAGTGCCAGCCAACGCGGCGACACCAAAAATTCCGATTAATATTTTTTTCATCTCTATTTTTGCTATTAAGGGTTCTAGTTTAGGTAATAAAATAAGGGAAACTTCCCCAGTAACGGCACAAATATAACAGATCTCCAGATCCGCGCTATCCTCAATTTTGAGGATGTGTGAACGAATTGTGATCATTTATAGTTCATCTTGTGATTTCTAATAGAAACAGTTAATAAATGGCTCTTCACCGATCTCCGTAGCCACACATATGCGATCCACTCTTAGACTCCTCTCACTGCTCATGGGCACCCTGACGGCGCAGGCTCAGCCTCCATTTGAAGATCAACCGCTCAGCCAGTTAGAGCTGCAGATGGATACCATTTAGGCCGAGCTAGGCGAATCGGCAATTCGATGATGGGCCATAAAAGAACCCGCACTCCAAAGGGGGCCGCCTCTTACCCTATTACCCTATTTATGCCTCAAGATATCAGATCCATACCGGATCGCCTATTATCTGTTTAGATCATGAGCAGATGCACCGCGCGACTGATGGTCAGTATGACCACGGTCGCCACGCACTTCCGGCATATCTACCCAAAGCTCGCAGTCCAAAATGCCCCCGCCGCCATAGGCAAAGGCTTTCGCAACGGCATCCTTCCGGCGAATAAAAAGCAATAGAATGAAAAAAAGGACCGCACTCCCTAAAGTGCGGCCCTTCGCTTAGTAAATCCTAATTGGATTTAGAAATTATGGAACCATTGTCACCTTCAAGCGGGCGAAGAGCTTACCATCCCCCTCAAGAGTGTCAGGAATACTCACCACAACTCGGTCAACACCTGTACCATAGTCATTATCGGTCACCGTGATCGTGACACCGGCGGTGCCGTCGACTGCTTCAATCCAGCCAGACAAGTCTGTACCATATTGTACGATGATCGTTGTATTTGCATCGCCATTCGCTAAATCACTGCGACGGTAGTCGAACTCGAGCGAAGTACCAGTATAAGCACTGGTCGGTGCGATTGTGAGATCATCAAATGCGTCCGTTGGATCGCCATCGAGCACATACTCAATACTGGTCTCAAGACTGCCACCATCGAAGTCGAGCGTCGAATCAGTGTCAGTCAAGCCAGCGTAGCCAGCAGCCCAGCTGTCGTAGCCAGGAGCAACAGCACCACCCACACGGACAGAGCCAGTGCCAGTGATGTATCCACCGGAGTTGCCCGCGTCGTAGCTGCCGTTCGCTTGCGCAACTCCATTGAAGTTGAGAACCGCGACATCATCGATATCTGAGTGAGTGAGATCGAGCACTGCACCTGTGGCAATCGATACCGTGGATGCATCGTCTAGATCCGCACTGCTCAGACTGAGTGAGCCGCCTGTGACCGAGGTCGATCCGGTATTGCTTGTTGGCGTACCGCTGAGGTTATTCAGCGTCAGCGTACCAGCACCAGATTTGATCAGTGCAAGCCCACCAGTCAGGCGGCCTTGGTATTCCGTATCGGTTGCCTGATTCACCGTCAGCGTGCCGCTGCCGGTGATATCGACGTCACCACCGACACCAAGCGAACCGGAATACGTCTCGATCGAAGCCAGTGTCTGATCGAAACCGTTCAAGTCGAGCCTTGCCGTGGAATAGGCCCCAGGAACTTCTGGAAAAGCACCGGACGCGTCGTTGAAGCCAAACTGCATCGTAGCACTAGTTGTGATGGCATCATTGACACCGAGGACGACATTGGCATCGAAGAAGAGCCAAGTGCTAGTCCAAGTGTTGCCAGCAACATTCAGATTGATGACATTCCCATGGTCAAATCCAGGAGCAGCGTAATTGAGACCAGATCCAGCGAACTGAATACCATTGGCGCCGAGATTGATCAGGGAATCCACTTGGATGTCTCCTACTAGGATGTTGCTTCCGCCGGATCCAGTGATTCCGCCAGACAAGATCAGCTTACCAGTGCCGTCCACCGTCTCAATGCGGGCAGGTGTCATAGCGATTGCACCACTTACGGTGTTGTTACCATCGCTCCGAAGAGCTCCAGTTCCGTCGCCGGCGCCAGTCAGGTTAAGCGCCTCCGTGACGGTGATGTCACCTTCGACACTGAGAGCCGCATTCGTTGTGACAGTCGTGCTTCCTTCGACAGTACCAAGCGATGCGCCATCCGTGATCGTCAGTCGACCCGCGTCGACCGTGGTAGCTCCAGTGTAGGTGTTGGCACTGGCGAGTGTGAGGACACCGTCCCCGCTCTTGGAGAGCGTACTGGTGCCGCCGATGGCGCCCCCAGTGAAAGTGTAGTCATTGCCCGCGGTGTTGTTTACGACAACGCCAAAGGGTGCGACCGGACCTGAAACGGTGACCGTACCTGCGCCCGTATCACCAAAAATTACGTTGTCACCGTCGTTGTAGGTGTCACCGCTCCAGCTAGTAGAGTCTGGGTTGGTCCAAACCATGTCGGTACTTCCGTCCCAGTCGATTCCGGGGACGGTGAGCGTCACTACGAGGTCGTCATCGACGAGGGAAATCGCCGAGTTGAGCCCTGGAAATGGCGCAATGACAGTGGCTGTTGATGGCATTTCGCCACCAGAACCATTAATGGGCGAAGTGATGAGAGGAATGACGGCAGGTCCGCCAGTATAAAGCGAGCCGTCGACTTGGACAATCGAATGTGCCAGCCGCATGTAGCTGGTAGTGGTGATCTTTCTCACCCCTCCCGTATCAAAATTGAAGTTCATGGTGCCCTCATTGCCAGCCCCAGCCCAAGCGGTGTTCATTATAGTAAGCTGAATGTCGGGGCCTTGGCCTTCGAGGTTGACCACGTTTCCGTAGAAGGTGAACTGCCGATCAAGTGCAATCAAAGTACCGCTACCGCTAATGGTCAAATTCGGCTTAAACCTAGCGCCAGTGGCTGAACCGCTCAAGAGCAAGTCGCCAGTAACGTTAATATCGCCAGTGCCCTCGACATGCGTTTGGCCCCCGGCAGCTAACACTGTCACGGCGCCAGTCACGTCTAACACGCTGCCCGCATTGACCGACAGTACGGCCTCCGAGTTGATCTGACCACTCACTTCCAAAGTACCGCCATTGACAGTAGTCGCGCCGCCGCTCAGAGTGCTGGCGAGCGTCAGTGTGCCGGCTCCGGACTTAGTAATGCCGCCAGTATTGCTGAGGGCGAAGTCAGTGGCAAGCGTGACATCTTGACCGTTAGTGTCAAAGGCCATGGCACTTGTACTGTCCGCGATTCGGGCGCTGTAGTCGGTGCCAGCGCTGTTGGCGGTGTATTGCAGCGTGCCACCGGTGAAGGTGATGGCGCCGCCGTTGCCCAGTGCACCGGAGGTAGCCGCAACGTCGGGCTCATCAGCGACAAGAACTCCACCCTGGAGAGCACTAGCGCCTAGATAGGTATTCGCGCCTGAAAGCACGAGCGTACCAGTTCCAGCTTTGCGGAGTGTGTTAGTAGCATCGCCGGTCATTGGCACATCAATTGTCAAGACTGACGATCCGAGAGTCTCCCACTTACTTGGCCATACATCGCCAGCGGTAGAATTAGCCATCGATCCTGTCCCCGTAAACGCAGCCGTTACACCATCTGCGACTTGAGTCCCATAATAACCAAGTCCTGGATATGCAAAGCCATTGGTATCGAAAGTGTAATTTGCGTTAATATACATCCAGGGACTGGGTCTCATAGCACCGCCACCGGCACCAAGTGTAACTGTTCCACCTGCCCCGCCAAAATAGACGGTATTAAATTTGGCAAAATTCTCATTCACCACCGGACTGGCGGGAACTTGTAAATTAACCCAGTTAGTATTAGTGGTATTCCAAATGCCATCACCGCCATCAGCAGCAGCAGTTGTATCAGTGCCATCCCAGTGCAGTAAAGCCCCAGAGTTGCTAGTCACCGCAATAGCAGGTATCGCTCCAACTAGCAGGCTGGTCACTAACAGCGCAGGGCTCGTAATGCTGGTAAAGCCCGATTTAAAAACGCGGGTTTTCGTTTTGGAACACGCCGGAAGCGTGGCTTTAGGAGTGCAGGCCGTGCCTGCGTTTGATCTTTGGGGTATCATAGGTCTTATTCTCTGTGGTGGGGTAAATATCGAAATTAGCGAATGCTAGAACGATGCAAAAAAGTTAGCCGAACAGCTATTAGCCAGCATTCCACTACGAATACTAAGACTCCGAGCAGTATAGGCTTTTGCCTGAAATAAGCCTATTCCCATGCCGGGGGAGAAACGCAAAAAAACTTTGTAATAATACATCGTTCAAAAAAGTAGGTTCAGTGCCGCCCCATCTGCAAGGGTTCTAGTTTAGTTGTAAAATAAGGGTAAATATCCTAGCGAATAACAAAAATAACAGACCTCCGGATTCGCGGTATCCTCAATTTTGAGGATGTGTGAACGAATTGTGATCATTTATAGTTCATCTTGTGATTTCTAATAGAAACAGTTAATAAATGGCTCTTCATCGATCTCCGTAGCCACACATATGCGATCCACTCTTAGACTCCTCTCACTGCTCATGGGCACCCTGACGGCGCAGGCTCAGCTTCCATTTGAAGATCAACCGCTCAGCCAGTTGGAGCTGCGGATGGATACCATTCAGGCCGAGCTAAACGAATTGGCCCAATTCAGTCTGCGCAGCGGTGTCGGTTCGATCGGTTATCGATCAGGTGACCATAAACAGCCCAATGCACTCGAATGGGTCCAGATCGACTTAGAGCAAGCAGTGCCCATTGATCAAATCGTGCTCGTGCCCTCGATCTGGCGCGACACGAAGTCCGGGTTCAGCGCAGATAACTTCCCAGTGGCCTTTCAAATAATTGCTGGCATCCGTCCAGACACTCAAGGGGCGGTGATCGCCTCTTTTAGCGCAAGCGATCAACTCCTCCCACGTATTGCGCCGCTCATCATCCCATGCGCCACCACAGCATCGTGGGTGCGCCTAGAAGCCACAATACTTTCACCGCGCGCCTTCGATGGGCATTACAGTCTGGATCTCGCTGAAATCCTGATTTTTAACGGCCAGGAAAACCTCGCTCTCAATCAGCCAGTCACAGCGTCTTCACACAACCTAGACAAACGCTCGGCGCGCGCACCAGATGGTCTCGTCGATGGCTTCGTCCCCTACCTGATGGATGCCGCACAGGGCACGCAAAGCGTGGCATTCTTTAAACACTACGACTCAAAGCTTCAGCCCATACTCAGAATCGACCTCGGCACCCTCCGCACTGTGAATGCCGTGTACCTGCACTCGATTGATATCAGCGATACCATCCCTCAGCGCTTCCCATCCGACTTCGCCATGCCACGCCATCTCTTGATCGAAGGTGCCTCCCGACCTGACTATTCGGATGCTCACGTATTGATCGATCACCGTATCCAATCGGTTTTTGAGACAGGCCCCATTCTGATGCTCGATTTCCCGGAAACTGATTGTCGCTATTTACGCCTGACCGCATTGGAGCCCTATATTGACAGCACCTATAGTGGCATACTACATGGACGCATAGGGTTTGCTGAAATCGAGATTTTATCGGCCGGAAATAATGTCGCCCAAGGCCATTCGTTTTCAGCAGACTTACAGCTCGCACAGCTCGCTTCGAATCGATTACTCAGCGCCCTGACGGACGGGCGCAATCTCTACGGCAACATCCTGCCCCTTCGCTACTGGCTGGAACAGCTCGCCCGCCGCCACGATCTAGAAACGGAACGCCCTGCCCTCGCCGCGGAGCTAGAACGTCGCTATGCACGCCAGAAGACCAACATGAATCGGCTCGCATGGCTAGCCGCGCTGCTCGCGGCCGGAATCGGCTTTACCATCCTGATCGACCGGATGCTACGCATGCGCCAGATCGTAAAAATTCGCGAGCGCTTCGCCGCCGACCTGCACGACGAGCTCGGCGCCAATCTGCACACGATCGGCTTGCTCAGCGATCTAGCCGAAGAGGCCCAAGACTCTCCCAGCGAGTTGTCGATGCTCCACCAGCGCATTCGTAAGGTCACCGAGCAAACCGGCACTGCGGTGCGCCACTGCACCGACCTACTCGAAGCCGAAGGCCTCTACACGGCGCTGCTTGGCGACATGGAGCGCGCCGCCCGGCGAATCATGGCAAAATTCAGCCACGAGATATCCGTCGAAGGCGAAGCGCATCTCGCACAACTCAAGCCGCGCACGCGCGCCGATTTGTTTCTATTTTACAAAGAGTGCCTAGTGAATATCAGTCGCCACTCAGATGCAACCGAATTTAGCACGCAACTCACCGCCAGCCCGAAACAGATACAACTGTCCGTCCATGACAATGGTCGGGGCATCGCCGAAGCCATCCCCAAGTCGCTCAAACGCCGCGCCAAACTACTCCGCGGCAAGATGCGAGTCGAAAGCCCCGTAACTGGCGGCACCACCATCCACCTTACCCTCCGCATCCGACGCAATCAAAGAAACCACGTATGAAGCCCCCCATCCACATCGCACTGATCGAAGATCACCCCGAATACCGTGAAGTCATTGAACTGGCCTTGGCCAAAGAAGCGGACCTTGTACTCACCGATCAGTTTGGCACAGCAGAAATGGCCTTTCGTAAAATCGAAGCTCACAAGATCACACAGAAGCCCGACGTCGTGCTACTCGATCTCAATCTACCGGGCATGAGTGGGCTCGATGCCATCACTTGGCTCAAAAAATATTCCCCAAAGACAAAGATCATCATCCTCAGCCAATCTGATCGCGAAGCAGATGTGTATCAAGCGATCCAGCACGGTGCCTCCGGCTATTTGCTCAAGTCATCCACGATTGGTCAGATCAAACAAGGCATCCGCAGCGTCATGCAAGGCGGCTCGCCTCTGGATGCCAAAGTGGCGAGTTACATACTCAAAAACTTAAAGACCACGCTGCCGAAAAACGAGCAGGAAGTCACACTTTCGGACCGCGAGATGGAGACCCTCACCTTACTCGCCAAAGGACTATCGAAAAAAGAGATCGCAACGGAAATGTCGATCAGCACCACCACCGTGGTGACGCATGTCGGCCATATTTACGAAAAGCTCAATACCGTCAACGCCCCCGCAGCTGTCGACCGCGCCCACCGCCTCGGCTTGTTCAACTAGGTTCAAAGATTCTACAGAATCAGGATACAGGGTTTACAAGTTAATGTTAATACACGACATTCATGCTATTTTTTAGAAATCAACCGATCTCAATTCATGTCCAACACCCACACGCCACTCAAATCCACCGCGATTTTCGCCGCTCTGCTTTCGATCTCAATCACGCACAACACGCAAGCGAATGAACCCCAATTTATACAAAGCACGATGAAACAAGCCACGACGATCGATACCCTTACATCCGTGAGTGATTGGAATCATCCAGCCAACGGCGTGTGGATCGCCGCCATCGGCGACATGTCGAATGAGCTGCGCTATACCGACCTCGCCGCTGAAGCGCCGCGTATTGATCGTTTGAATACACTCGGCGATCCGGACTTCCCGTTCGATACAGATGCGATCAAATATTCAGTCAACCCCGATGGCCGCCTTATGATCCGCATCCCTTGCGCCGCGGGCGAAAAACTCTACGGCTACGGACTACAACTCGACAAGGTCAACCAAACCAGCCGCGTGCTGACACTGAACATGGATCACTGGGGCACTGGCGGCGGTCGCACCCATGCGCCTGTGCCGTTCTACGTGTCGTCCAAAGGCTATGGCGTATTTTTCAACACCGCCCGCTTCCTCAAGGTTTACAACCAAATCAGCAACCGTAAGGACGCCCCAAATCGTCCGCCGGAAGTCGACCGCAATCCACCTGCGGATGAAGTCGCCTCTCAGCCCGGCCCTTGGCAAGCCAACCCGATGGGCGATTCCGTCGAAGCGGCAATCAGCGGCAGTGGCCTCGAAGTCATCCTCTTTGCCGGCGATTCGATGCTCGAAGTCGTGCAGCGCTACAACCTCTACTCCGGCGGCGGCGCACTGCCACCACTCTGGGGACTCGGATTCTGGCACCGTGTGCACGCACATCACTCAGCTGAACAAGTCGAAGCCGAAGTCGCCGAATATACTGACAAAAATTTTCCGCTCGACGTGATTGGCCTAGAGCCTGGCTGGATGACGAAGTCCTACCCCTGCACCTTTGAATGGCAGACCAAGCGCTTCCCAGATCCACAAGCCTTCACGCAGGGCTTACTCGATCAAGGCATTCGTCTCAATCTCTGGGAGAATCCCTTCATCTCCGAGAACGCGAAACTCTACGATGCGATGTATCCACTTTCTGGATCGCACACAGTCTGGCTCGGCATCGCCCCAGACTACACGCTTCCTGAGGCACGCAAGCTGCTCACAGATCAACACGATCAAGATCATATCAGCATCGGCATCAGCGGCTACAAGATGGATGAAGTCGACGGCTACGACCGCTGGCTCTGGCCCGACCACGCCACCTTCCCTTCCGGCAACTCTGCTGAAGCGCTACGCCAGACTTACGGCCTCCTGCTACAAAAGACGCTCTATCAGGATCTGTTCAAAAAGCAGAATCAGCGCACCTACAGCCTCGTGCGTGCCAGCAATGGTGCGGCCTCCGGCTACCCATTCGTAATTTACTCGGACTCTTACGATCACGAGCAATACATCACCGGCCTCTCCACCGCCAGCCTCTGCGGCATTCTTTGGACGCCCGAAATCCGTAGCGCCGGCAGTGCCCGCGAATGGCTCAACCGTATGCAAACTGTGTGCTTCTCGCCAATGGCAAACCTCAACGCATGGGCTTCGGGCACCAAGCCATGGGACTTCCCTGAAGTGACCGACGCCGTGCGCGAGCTGATCGAACTGCGCATGCGCTTACTGCCGTATTTCTACTCCGCATTTGCTCAATACAATCGCGACGGCATTCCCCCCGTGCGTGCAATGATCCTCGAAGGTGGCTTTAGCAACGACGACCAAACCGTGATTGAAGGTAAGCTCGACAGCGAGACCAACCCCTATGCAACCGGCCAGATCATCGAAAAGAACGACCAATTCATGTTCGGCCCGAGCATCATGGTCGCGCCCTTCTACGGCGAACACGCGACCGAGCGCAGCGTGCTATTGCCTGCAGGCAACTGGTATGACTTCTACTCCGGCGAACTTGTTGGTAACAACACTCGCATCACCGTCACCGCAGAACAGCTAAAAGATCGGACACCCCTCTTCGTTAAAGAAGGAGCGGTCATTCCGATGCTCAGCAAAGCGGTAGTTAACAGTCGCGACGCGCAAGGCCACGACCTAGTCGTCCGCCACTATGGTAACACCGCGGGCAGCTTCGAACTCTACGAAGACGACACCACCACCTTTGACTACCAACGCGGCGCTTCACGTATCCGCAGCATCAGCGTCGATGCCAATGGCCAGTCCAGGATGCAGACCGAAGGCAACGGCCCCGCCCTGTTTGGTGAGATTGCAGAAGTGCGACAAATGACGAAGTAAGTCGAATTCTCCTGCGTGGCTACCTGTATTTTCAGGACCGCTTGCCGCGGCGTAGTCAACGAAGACGGATGCCTCTCGCAGAGGGCGCGCTCGGAAAACATAAAGGAGCCAAACACGGCAGACCTCCGTCTTGTCTGAGAAATGTAACACAGACATTGCTGCCTGTTACTAAGCAATACCAATAATAGGCACCGTCATGCAACAGCACGCCACCGCCATGCGCATTGATATGAATACCCTGATCGTCCTGCTGGAGGTCTCCATGCTTAAACGACGCGGGCGCGCTGGAACCGACCGCCGCAAGCTGGATCGGCTTAGCTTGGCAGTCCTTACCCTCTTCAGCAAACGAAGTGCACATGCAGCAATCAAAGTAAATAATAGATTCATTTTTAACTATAGTTCCTCGACGACGAGGCGGGTAAATTCGTTGGTTTTCCCTCTGGTGGTCATTTGATTCGTCACGAGTTCAAACTCTGTATCAATGATGTCGATGTCGGTCTCGACCAAATCGCTACTACCTCATGATGACGGCTGCAGGCTGGGTGTGGTCTTAATCGTATAGAGAGCCCGTGCGTCGGTTGCAACTGCGGGTAAACATTGGCGGCAACGACATTTCGACAAGCTCAAGTCGGGCCGGAGCGTAGCCCTCCACCGATCATGTCTGGATCACAACGAAGGAAAAATCTCCACTAAAAGAAAAAGCGTCCGAATTACTCCGGACGCTTCACCCTAATATAAATCGGTGCTTCAACCGATCCCATCAAAAGTATCTCGCTCAAGATCTAGCTGCGGCGGCGCAGCATGACGTAGCTCAAAGCAAAAATTCCGCCGAGCAAGGCATAGGTGCCTGGCTCGGGGACGACCGTCAAAGTAATGAGGTCTGTCGTCTGATCCTGGGTGATAAAACTACCCGCATAAGCACCTTCAGTGAGATTCACCGTACCGAAAACGCTGACCAATTCTTGCCCTACGTTATCTCTATCCGCATCGACAATCGTAAAGGTTCCTGTCGCGCCCGTGTAGTTAGACAAATCAACGGCGAGTGTTGCGGCACTTGCACTTAAATACGTCACATTCAGGGCACTGAATCCGGTGGCACCAAATTCAAAGTTGAGCGTCCCCCCTGCGCCGAAGGTGAAACCATTCCCCTGCAAAGTGGCACTGTCACCAATCACATTAAGTGAGGCAGTTCCCCCTGCGGAGGTGCCAATGTTAGCAACCGCCAACGTGAGCGCCCCAGCTGATACGTTAAACTCCATGTTGCCAGTAGATGCACCGATAATGGAGACATTTGTGGCGGTAAATGCACCTCCAAGTAAGTTAAACCTCGATGTTCCACTTGAATTCTGGCCGAAATTATTTTGAGTCGTCGTGCCGACCCCCGTGGTGATCGAACCACCGTTTGCACCGATATTGAGTGTAGGTGTTATAGCGTCTATACCCATGGCGATACGTCCCACGTCCCTATCTTGGGCGTTCTGAAAGACATTGCCGGCCGCTCGGATAAACGCAGCATCTCCAGAACCAGGAACAACACCTCCGCTCCAAGTAGCTGTTGAGTTCCAATTGCCGTTGGTACCTGTGAAATTGGCGGCAAACGAAGTGCTTGCCATGGCGAGTAAGACGGTGGGGTAAAGTAATGTTTTTTTCATCTAAAGAATCGGGGGTTAATTCATTATTGTTAGTAGTAACTACAAAAAACCATAAGGAAGGGGGGGGGTATGTCAATTTTTTTTAATGAAAAAGCCTGCGCCATGTGATTATTTCTGAGGGGCAATGTAGCCGTCCCGAGCCTCCAGGCGACAAGACCGGATGCGCAGCAGTCCGGAACAATCGTAAGATTTTGGACGAAAGCAGTGTCGAGCGATCCAAAGCGTCACCGCTTCGGCTACGGCTAAATCGCGTTTCAATTCATTCCCTCGCACTTTTAATTGCACTTGCTAGCGTGCAGGGCCCCCGCAAGCGGAGACGCCACGGTTAGGTGACGGTGATGCGCTTGGCTGAGATGGCGCTGGTAAGCTTGATGTCTTCAGTCCAGTCGACGGCGAGGACGTCGGAGCGGCTGGATTCTTCGCTGTAAGTGCGGACCTCGTCGACTCCGCCGCGGCGAGTGCGAAAGGTCTTCATGAGGCACGTATCGTATAACGAGGGTGTGTTGTTGCCGTGAAACAAATACAAGTCGCTGCCGACGATGTTCTTGGCGCTCTTGGCTTTGCCAAACAGATTCTCGTCTTAGGAGAGCACGCCGACACGGATGTCGAGGTCGGGGATGAGCAGCAGCAGCAGGCTGCTGAACTGATTGCAGGTGATGCCGACGGAGGCGGCTCCTGGGAAGCGCGCAATGACTTGCGGGTTGTGACGGATGGCTGTGGCGATGAGGAAAACGGCACGAACAAGCCGTGCCAGATCAGCCACGGCAGCTATGTTAGAGCTTGCACTAAAGTATAAACCTTTTAGTAATATCAGCTTTGTATCTATACCCCATTCACATCATGAGACGCATCAAATACTCCCTACTCTCGTATTTATTCTTAGCCATGGGCTTCAGTGCCTTCGGCCAAACACCGCCTGTCGACCTTGCGAACATTAGTCTTGGAGACCTGCTAAATGCAAAGATCATCCGCTCTTACTCGGATCACGCTGCTTTTAAGACTGGTGGGCAAGACGCGCCTCTAGGATATTTAGATAGCAGTCGCTTTCACTTTAGTGCGAGTTACATTAAAGTAAGATTTGATGGTTACATGGACGGCACCAAGGACCTGTCGTTTGGCGAAGTACTGTTCTCCGGAGGAACGCGCACCGAGAAGAATTTCCCCATTGTGCCGACAGTCATCGAGCAAGAGGCCACACAATTTAAAACTGCGTACACTCTCTCGGAACAAATCACTTTGAGTTTGAGTATCCCTTACATACGTCAGTCATCAGAACATATAAGCAGCAACCCAGATCCTAACTTTAAAGAGTTCACGATTGTCAGCGAAGGCCTCGGAGACATCGAAACTGCGATCTCATGGTTTAAACAGCTCGATAAAAATAACCATCTACTTCTGAGCCTTGGCATCAGCCTTCCTACCGGATCTATTGACGAAACAGGCGACACACCTGGTCCTGGCCCTGACAATCAGTTGCCATATACCATGCAGCTCGGCTCTGGCACCTACGATATTAAACCTTCAATTCATTACTTTGGATCTGCGGGCAACTGGACCTATGGTGCTGATTTAAACCTTACCCTCCGCACTGGTAAGAATGATCGCGACTACCGCCTAGGCAATGTCTACCAGTCCAGCATTTGGACACGCTACGCACTCACCGAATGGCTTGAACCCTCGATCCGTATTAACGGCGTTGTCTGGGATGAAATTAGCGGAAGAGACTCTGATCTACCTTACGACCCTAATAACAAAGCTAACCCCTACCCTGCAGCGGTCGTGAAACCTGATAATTTCGGCGGCACTAAATTACTCGCACTGGTTGGATTGCGCTTAAAAGATCCTCGGGGTCGGCTTGAAAATACTTTCTTAGAGTTTGAGGCGGGTACGCCTTTCTACCAAGACCTAAACGGCCCACAGCCCGCAGAAGACTGGCGTTTCTCGGCAAGTCTTGTCCTCAGCTTTTAATCAGTCGCCATGCAGCCCATAAAGAAATGTTTCTTTGGGGCGTTGTGCTTGTTGGTGTCGATGAGCCCTATCGCTGCCGCCGATGACCGGCCAGTGATTGAGGAGAATCAAGGCAAGGCGCTGCTGATCTATAATATTGCAAAGTTCACGGATTGGCCTGCTGCAACGGCACGATCGGATACACCCTTTATATTTGCCCTATGGAATGATGACGCCCTCGCCGATGCCTTCAAAATAATTGAGGGCCTAGAGACACAGGGGCGAAAAATTAGGATCAATCGTCAGAACAAGGACAGTCTTGCTGTTGATTGCCAAGTCATCATCATACCAAAGCATCAGTTGCAGCGGTTCAACAAGGCGAAAGATGAATTAGACAAGTTGCCGATTCTAACTGTGACTACAGCGCCGAAGGTTTTTGAAGCCGGCGCCATGGTTCTGGTCGAAGTGGTCGATGATCACTTGTCATTTTCGGTCAATCTCCCAGCTGTAAAAGCGAGTGGACTTGAAATAAGCGGAAACCTACTGCGCCACGCGGAGGAGGTTAAATTCTAGAAAATCATGCTTAAGCGCTTCTCACATTTACCGGTACGCAATAAGCTCACACTGATCATTACATGTGCTGCTCTTTTTGCAGTGACCCTTAGCGGAGTGATTACAATCATCACTCAAGCTCGATTCGCGAATACTTCACTTCAGCGCGAGATTGAGACCACCACCGAGCTTCTCGCTGCAAACATAGCGGCTTCGCTGATATTTAATTCTAAGTCTGAAGCCGAGACCACGCTATCCACCCTGCGCTTTAAAACGCACATCGAGGCGGCAGCTCTTTACACCAATGATCGTGAAATATTCGCAAAATATAGTCGGCCAGACGCTCATGACAGACACGACATATTACCTAGACCAGAAGAATGCGGCACCTTTTCACCATGCTTGTCAGTCGAACGGCGCGTTTATTTAGACGGCGACATTATTGGCCGCGTGCTGGTCGTAGCTTCAAAAAAGGCTGTTATTTCCGCAATTTTGAGCTCCGCGATGACTGCAACACTAACAATTATTCTGAGCACTGCACTCGCAATCAAACTGGCTCTCGGCTATTTGAGACGCGTTTCAGCACCGGTTGAGGACCTTGCCAAAATCGCGTATAAAGTCTCTCACACAGAAAACTACAGCCTGCGTTCACAGCATAATAGCAACGACGAGCTGGGCCAACTTTCACGTGCTTTTAACCATATGCTGGCGCATGTCCAGCAGTCAGATGCTCGGCTGCGATTTGCCTCCGATGAACTCTCCAAACGAGTTAAAGAGCTCAACATTGAAAAAGAAGAACGTGCCCTCGCCCAAGATCGCGAAAAGCGCTTGCAAGGTCGGCTCACAGAGGCACAAAGGCTGAAAGCTGAAAGCTTGCATGACGCCAAAGAAGCCGCCGAGCAGGCAAATCGGATCAAATCAGAGTTCCTCGCGTCCATGAGCCATGAAATCCGTACGCCCATGAATGGAGTCATCGGCTTTACTTCGCTATTGTGCGATACTGAATTGGACCAAGAGCAGCAAGAATTCATCGATATTATTCACAGCAGCGGAAATACTCTATTGCGACTTTTGGATGACATTCTGGACTTTTCAAAAATTGAGGCCGGTCAACTGGGAATCGAAAAACAAAGCTTTGATATCCGTGATCTGTTGGAGGATGCGGTCAAATTGTTACAGGAAGAATTGAATGGGAAATCCGTTGAGTTAACTATCCACATTGATGAAAGCGTGCCCGCCTTTGTTGAATCCGACCCAAATCGTATTAAACAAATTCTTATAAATCTGATTGGTAATGCAATTAAGTTCACCAATGAGGGCTCAATCGAAATACGAATAGAATTTATTAATTTCAATGAAAGCAGTGAAGATCTAGGCTACATTGGGATGATCGAGTGTTCCGTCATAGATACTGGTATCGGCATTTCTGAACACGATCAAACGCGCTTATTTGATGTTTTCACCCAAGTGGACTCATCAGCCACAAGAAAATACGATGGTGTGGGGCTCGGCCTGGCCATCACAAAACGCTTATGTGAAATACTCGGTGGATCAATCAAGTTAAACAGTGAACCAGGCGTCGGCACCACTTTCCACTTTTCCATCCCCGTGAGTTCGCATGCAGAGTTTGAATGCATGAGCCAAGTGAAACCCCACAAAAGGTCGATTACCAAGTTGAAAGATCGAGACTTGAAAATGCTTATTGTCGAAGACAATCGCGTAAATTCGAAGCTACTTGCTGCACTGCTCAACAAGGCAGGATGCTCCTGCGATATTGCCTATAATTCAACCGAATGCATCGAATACATGCGTGATCGACAGTATGATATACTGTTCATGGACCTGAACATGCCTGATATGGATGGCTTCGAACTAACTGCTCGCATTCGAGAACAAGAATCTCACTTCGACAATGCCAATGCGCGGCAAACGATTATTATCGCAGTGTCCGCTTGGGCGATGAAAGGTATGAAAGAACGCTGCCTGGAGGCACGCATGAATGGTTATTTATCCAAACCGGTTATTCGTGAAGAACTAACAAATATGATTGAGAACCTCTGTTGTGAACTGCCGTCGCCGAGCTAATTAGTGACATTGCATCCACCATTTGGGCGCGACTCATCGACTCTCTCTGCTAGTGAGCGTTAGCATTTGACTACAGCCTCACTGACTGTCGATTCGAACATTCAGAACCAACACACAGTTGCAGGAGAAGTGTTCCGCTCTGGCATCAGGCTCAGGATCAGCTAAAGTAGGGTCGATACCTATGTGAGCCATCTCTACGAAAACGCCCTACGCGCCAGCGGCGACTTGCAGGACCTAACGCAGGGACATCCTTAAGACTAATTAATCAGCGACTGCGCGCCGAACATAGGTACAGCAATTGCATTGCCGCCAATGATCATTCACCCGTGAGCTTAAAGTTATTTCGGTGCAGCAGCACTCGACCCTCGAATCACAATGGAGCAGGCATGGCGGTCGATCCCTTGATTTCCCTCAGCTTGCTTTGAATCAATGGATTTAATTAGCGCCAACATTGCGGCGCGTCCAATCTCCTCCTCTGGGATACTAACCGTAGTTATTTCAGGCACTGTCAAACGGCTGACCCTTTCATTGGTCATACCCACAATCGAGAGTACTTCTGGTACTTTCAGCTTCAGTTCGTGGGCAACCTGAAGCATGCAGGCAGCAAGTGCATCATTGGCGCAAACGATGGCGGTGGGACGATTAGGCTGATTGAGTAATTCTCGAGCGAGAGCACGCGCTTGATCAGACTGCCAATTACTGAAATGCACCGGGCACTCAACCGCATTTAGTTTAAAGAATGCAACCGACTGTAAAAAGGCCTCACTACGCTCGCGACTGGCCTCTGATACCTGATCCCCGCCGATGTGGGCAATTCGACGGTGGCCGAGCTCGTAGAGATGCTCCACCAATGCTCTGACGGCTGCGGAATTGTCGGTCTCCACGCGAACATGTGGGAACGAAAATGAGCAGTTGGTACTCGCGACCGCAACATTGTAGCGTCCAGTGGCTAATTTAAAAAATTCATCCGTGTCACGGTCAGGATTGATGTTGCAGCAAAAAAGACCCTCAATTCTGGATCCAAGCAGACGCTCGAGCGCCACACGTTCCTCAGCGGCACCATGCACCGCTTCGATTCGCAGTGAATACGGACAGTTCTGAATTGCCGACAACGCCCCAACCAGAATTTTTGCGCCCCATTCTTCCCCGAGTGAACTACTAAGCATGCCAATCGTCATGCTGCGACCAGTCTTCATACTCAATGCATTCTGATTGGGTACATATCCCATGGCGTCTGCCCGCTTAAGAACGCGTTGAGCAGTCTTTTCTGATATACCTAATTTTCGATATCGATCATTCAGTATCGCCGAAACAGTCACACGGGACAATTGAAGCGTTTGCGCTATATCACTGATTTTAATCATTGCTGTAACTTCAAGCACTAAAACCGCGCTACACAAGTATAGAAGATTTACAATTGCAGTTTTAGCCAATATCGTTGGCTTGACAGCTTAGTAACAACTTACTTTACTCGTATAAAGCCAATAATCACATGTCTACATCGGTATCACTCACAAATTCAGACCTATTCAATTCACAGCAAGCTGTACCTGAAGCAGATCAAACTTCAAAATTTGAACAAAGGCTCAACCCTCTTGGGCGGATTCTCGAAATAGAAGGTTACCACGTATGGTGCTGCTCACCTATTTATGGGCCTGACGGACGTGTTCACGTGTTCTATTCACGCTGGCGCAACGAATATAAGTTTTCAGGCTGGGTTTCGGCCTGTGAAGTCGCGCACGCAGTGGCAGACTGTGCCGAAGGTCCTTATGAAGATCTAGGTGTGGTCCTTAAAGGCAGTGGCGGACAGGCTTGGGACTCGTGGGCCATTCACAATCCCACCATCCAGAAAGTCGGCGACCGCTACGCGCTGTTTTACATGGGATCAGACGGCTCATCCCTAGATATTGAACAAAGTGATCTACCCCACTTATCCGACGAGGCCTACGAAAAGTATTATACAGACCTAGTGTACACCAAACGTATCGGACTTGCCATAGCGGACAGTCTGGATGGGCCTTGGAAACGCGTGGGCGACGAACCGATTCTTAATGTCGGGAAGTCAGGCGAATGGGACGATGCCGTGGTCAGCAATCCCTCACTGCTGCAACATCCCAATGGCGAATACTGGCTCTACTATAAAGGGTGGGACTGGGACACGGGGCGCCGCTTCAACGGCAATCGCAAATACGGCCTAGCCATCGCCAAAGACATCGCCGGTCCCTACATTAAGCTAGCAGCTAATCCGATTGTAGATTTTTCTAAAATCGGTGAAAGAGTGCAATGCGAGGATGCCTATACTTGGTATGAAAATGACAGCAATTTTCCCTTTAAAATGATTTTACGCGACATGGGCTTCTTTAACCATGAATACGGTCTTTTTCTGGAATCCAGCGACGGCCTCGACTGGCAGAACCCGCAAATTGCGTATAAAGACGCGCCTTCTTATTTTGATGAAACCCTGCCGGGACTCGAGCGTCAGGGAAGGTTTGAGCGCCCGCAATTATTGATCGATCTAGCAGGTAAGCCAACTCATCTCTTTTGCGCTTATCAAGGTGGCAAATTTGGAACCTGCAGCGGAGTCGTGTTACAAATATCATAACTTACAGGCAGTGAAAAATAATTCTCTAAACGATCGGGCGAGAGAGTCAAAAGCCGTGGGGTTCACTTTGATTGAGCTCCTCACAGTGATTGCGATCATCGCCATCCTCGCCGCCATTCTGATTCCAACGATTTCAAGCGTTAGAGAAAGTGCCAATGCATCGAAGTCCGTCAGCAATCTACGTCAAATTGGCAGTGGCTTTCAGTTGCTAATGATTAATAAAAAAACTCCAGGAAAGGGAAACCGTCTAGGCTCCTTCCCCAGCTACGCAGGCAAGGATGACCAACTAATTGCTTACACTTGGCCTGATCTGATCGGTCAGCAACTTGGCTTCGTAGAGCGCATAGATGGCAGCTATCGTTGGAATGTGGCGCCAGCAGAAACCGTGTTCCAAAGCCCGTTTCGCGAAATAGCCTTCGATCCTAGCAGCGGGCCAAGCTGCGGTGCGACCTCTGGGTATGGCTATAATTACATCGGGCTAGGCGAATGGTCTTCCCCCAGCCAGCACCTTGCTGATGAGAGAACAGATAATTCGGGGCTGGGCCAAATGCATGTCTACATTCTCAAAAACCCGGCAAAGACCGTAGTAGTGGCTGAGTCTAACGGCGACGGTAAATCAGACCATATGGTTTGGCCTGCATGGCCAGCTGCCACCGTGTCAGATGCCTACATAGGCGGCGGTCATTACCTGTTCGCAGACTGGCACGTCGAGTTCATGAAAAAAAGTAAAGTTGTCGCGAACAAGGCAAAATATTTCGATCCGACATCCAACTAGTTTAATTCAAATAAACG
>JAQXBA010000057.1 GCA_029252625.1 Opitutia bacterium
TTTTTTGTGCTTCATCGGCGATGAGCGGGAAAGGGTAAAGGAGGGAGGGCGACTCGCCCTCCTTTACAGCAACGCAGGATCAATGTGGGCGAGTCGCCCACAGTCCTATCGCGGTCAATGGCTCGCAGCCACCCATCAGGGCAGGGCGCGTCGAGCTGAGCTGATCGATGCGCCTTCGGCAAGTGATCGTGGTAGTGATACTGTGCTACGGCACTCTGCTGCCTTGTTTTTAATACGCATGCCTTATACCATCCAGTGCCTAAAACTGGTAAAATATTAACCGCTGATACACGCGGATTAACGCAGATAAATTACACCCAATTCGAGTTTAAACCTGCGTGTATCTGCGGTTACAGCATACCGCTCGTGAGGAGATGCGAATTATACCATTAAAAGTCAGTTGCTGGCCTTAATGCTCTAGAATCTCGACTTCGTAACCGTCGGGATCGGTGATGAAAGCCATTTTTTTGCCATCGATGAATTTCTCGCGCCAGTTACTTGGCCAGAGGTCGAGCGTGAGGTCGAGGCCTTCGAGCATTTCGCAGTAGGCGACGATATTATCGACGCGGATACAGGTGTGGATGAGATCCTCGGGCACGTTGACGACGTAGTCGGGGGAGTGAGTGAGCTCGAGATTGTGTGCGCTGCCAGGGATTTGTAAGTGAGCGAGCTGATTCCCCGACGGGGACTTATCGGTCCGGCGTAAGACGGTAAAACCACAGGTCTGGCAATACCAGTCGATCGACTGTTCTAGGTTCGAGACGCGTATACGAGTATGGTCAAAAGTAATTGGCATAAGAAGGATACAGTGCAAACTTTAGTGGGTCGTCAATCAGTTGTGTTGGCTGCGACTGATAAGTTTGATGACTTATCGCTCGCCCGGTGTACCTTGCGGTAGCTCCCTGGGGCCATGCCGAATAGTTTTTGGAATTCGCGGGTGAAGTGGCTGTGGTCGTAGAATCCTACTTCTTGTGCGATTTGGCTCACGGTATTGTCACTGCGCATTAAAATCTGGCTGGCGTGGGTTAGTCGGTAGCGAATTAGGAATCGGGAAGGGGTTTGCTCAAATACGATGCGGAAGCGGCGCTCGAATTGACTGATCGATAGGCTGGCGACTTGGGCGAGCTGTGCCATCTCGATCGGTTCGGCATAGTGCAGGTTGATGTAGTCGACCACGGCATTCATACGGCGATAGGGCTGCCATGCGTTATCGCTGCGATCGAAGTCGCGCATGCAGCCGATGATACCGACGCAGTTGCCCAGCGTATCGTAAAGCGGGAACTTACTGGTGATGTGCCACGACACAGAGCCATCGGGGTCGGCCACCAATTCGACGCGGCGCAGGATCGGCTCGCCGCTGTCCATAACTGCTGCATCATCTTTGGCGTAGTGCGCAATCATGTAGCTGGGAAAGAAGTCGAAGTCGGTCTTGCCGATTAATTCGTCCTCCGATTTGAGCCCGAGCTTTTCAAGTTGTAAGTCATTGGCTCCAATGAAGCGGCCCTCGCTATCTTTCATGAAGAAATAGACGTCACCGAGCGCCGAAAAAAGGGCGAGAATGCTATTTGGGTCGAGCTGCTGGTACCGGTTCAATGAAGTGGTGTTCATTGCTTGAATCGTTTTTGAGTGTTAATGCCGAAAATATACACAAATATGCGGAATATTTCCAAGGTTTAAACGCATGCAGTATGGTATCTTCTTGTATCTACCTTATGCGTTTTGGCTTAAATACTTTTCTCGTCAGCTCCGGTTTTACGGATGCGGACATCCCCCTGATACAAACATTCAAATCGTATGGTGCGAATGTGGCTGAACTGGCGATCGTTGAGCCATCGGCAGTGACCGTACCTTTGTTGGTCGATGCGCTGGCAGAGGCTGGATTGGAGCAGCCGATAGTGTGCGGTGCGTTTGGCCCTGGTCGTGACCTGCGTGGCGCGGCAGCTGAACAATTGGCCTGTGTGCACTACATTTCGGAGTTGATCGAATTGGCCCAGCAGCTTGGTTCCACGGTGGTATGCGGACCGATGTATTCGGAGACCGGACGTGCGGGGCGTTACACACCCGAGGAGCGTGAGCAGCAGCTCGCATTGATCGTCTCGCACCTCAAGCCGCTGTGTGAAAAAGCCGAAGCTGCCGGAGTGATCTTAGCGGTCGAGCCTCTGAATCGTTTTGAGACGGATTGTATCAATACTTTAGATCAAGCGGTTGATTTAATTGAGCGTGTGGGCAGTCCTGCCCTTAAAATACACATTGATACCTTCCACATGAATATCGAGGAGGACGACTCCGCAGCGGCCATTTTAAAACATGGCGTGCACATCGGTCATGTGCATGCGAGCGCGAGCCATCGTGGCTTACTCGGAAAGGATCAAGTGGATTGGTCCGGTGTGCTCTCCGCCTTACAGACGATTCGCTACGAGGGTGACATCGTGATTGAAAGCTTCTCAGAGGATAATGAAGTGATCGCTCGGGCGGCGGCGATTTGGCGTCCTTTATATGATAGTCCGGAGCAACTCTCGGTTGAAGGCCTTAAATTTTTAGAAGAAAATTGGAAACTAATTGAGCAAACTAAGGAACACACTGTTTAGATAATATGAAATACCCCAATACCCTGAAAATCGGACTCAGTCTGATTCTTTGCCTGTGCGGCGTGCATGCGTCTGCTGCGGCTGAAACGAAAGAGATTCTTTTTCTCGCAGGTAAGAAGAGTCACGGCTATGGTGCACATGAGCACAGAGCGGGTTCCATGCTGTTAGCACGATGCCTGAACGAAAGTGGGCTCGACGTGAGCGCATCGGTCGTGACGGATGGGAAGCTCCCCGCAGCGTCAGATAATTGTGAACCAGATGCGATTGTGATGTATTGCGATGGCTACAAAAGCCACATGGCGAAAGAGCATCAGGATGATATCCAAGCGTGGGTCGATGGTGGCGTCGGCGTCGCTTGTTTGCATTTTGGCGTCGAAGTCGATCCAGATGAACTCGGCCAGCAGTTTCTCGATTGGATCGGTGGCTATTTTGCAATCGGCTGGTCGGTCAATCCTCACTGGGATGCTACCTTTGATGCATTTCCGGAGCATCCGATTACCAATGGCGTGCAGCCGTTCACGATTCGCGATGAGTGGTATTATCACATGCGCTTTCAACCTGAGATGGAGGGCGTGACTCCGATTCTGTCGGCCTTACCCCCAGTCAGCACACTCACTTCTCGTGCAAAGGACAAGAATCGCGGCAGCAATCCAGCCGTGATGGCCGAAGTGAGTGCTGGCAAGGAGCAACATGTCGCTTGGGCCTACGAGCGACCGGACGGTGGACGTGGCTTCGGCTTTACTGGCGGTCACTTTCACAAAAACTGGCAACAAGACGATTTCCGCAAGACGGTGCTCAATGCACTCGTTTGGATCGCGAAGGGCGAGGTGCCTAAGGAGGGTGTGCCATCGCGCACGCCGACCGATGCCGACCTAGAACTCAATCAAGATTATCCCAAACCTCAGAAAAAGTAACTTACACCCATCAAATTCATGATCCAAAAAACCACACAAACTCTTTGCATTCTCATCGCCGCGCTTGCGGTGTGCAGGACTGCATCTGCTAATCCGCAACCAGTCGCTGGCCCTGCCATCAAAGCACTCCTCATCACGGGCGGTTGCTGCCACGATTATGATGAGCAGCGCGAAGTGATCCCGATGAGCATCGACCTGCACTCGAAGCAAAAGGTGGAGTGGACGATCCTGCATCAGCGCACTAAAGCTGGCAATGCCTTGCTCGACTTCTACAAGAATCCAGACTGGGCCAAGGGTTACGATGTCGTGGTGCACAACGAGTGCTTTGCCAATATCGGTGATGTCGATTATATCGCGGGTATTTTACAGCCGCACATCGACGGCGTGCCTGCGGTTTTGATCCACTGCACCATGCACTGTTACCGCACGGGGCCGACCAAGGAAGATTGGTTCAAGTTTTGCGGCGTGCATACGGCGAAGCATGGGGCGAAGCATCCCTTCGAAGTGCAGATCACTCAGCCCGATCATGAGATTACGCAAGGCATGAGCAACTGGACAACGCCGCAAGGAGAACTCTACTTTATTGAGAAAGAATACCCAACCATGACGCAGCTGGCTCAATCGAAGTCCAATAAGTCAGGAGAGATGCACAGCAACATTTGGGTGAACGCCTACGGGCCCAACAAGACTCGCGTCTTTGCGACCACCATTGGCCATCACAACGAAACCATGATGCAAGCGGAGTATATGGAAATGCTCACCCGCGGCTTCCTCTGGGCCGTCGGCAAGCCAGTCGCTGAATCACTCAAGCCTGCTAAGAAATAACTCTTAATCTTATATCCAGCATGAACAACTTTACACGACGCGATTTCGTCAAAGCTGCAGCCATTTCAACTGCTGCGATTTCTACCTTCAATATCCTTGGCGCGCAGACTGCGGGCGGGATCAATACCAGCAAGATTAAGGTCGGCCTGATCGGTTGCGGGGGGCGCGGAAAGGGCGCTGCGGCGCAATTTCTGCAAGCCTGTAAAATTCTTGGTATTGATGTCGAAATCGTTGCTGTGGCAGATGCCTTCCCAGACCGTGTCCAGGGTGCGCTGAACCAGTTTAAGCTCGATGCATCGAAGGGGCACGCGGGCTATGAGGCATATCGGAAGGTCACGGAGTCGGATGCCGAGTTTGTGATCATGGCGACGCCGCCGAACTTCCGCCCGCAGCACCTGGAAGCCTGTGTGGAGGCAGGCCAGCATTGCTTTGTTGAAAAGCCGGTCGCAGTGGATCCCGTCGGTGCGCGTAAGGTAATCGCTCTTGGAGAGCTGGCGAAGGCGAAAGGTCTGACAATCGTCGCGGGCACGCAGCGTCGCTATGAGGCCAACTATCAAATGACGAAGGCGAAAATTGACGCCGGTGCGATTGGCGAAATTGTCGGCGGTGTCATTTCCTGGAACGGACAAGTGCCCTGGATCTCGTCGCGTAAAGATGGCCAAAGTGATGCGCATTATCTTACGCGTAACTGGCTCAACTTTACTGAGCTTTCGGGCGATCACATCGTCGAGCAACATGTGCATCAACTCGACGTCGCAAACTGGTATATCGGACGCACTCCGGTGTCGTTCAATGGTATGGGCGGGCGCGCACGTCGTGAGACTGGTAACCAATTTGATTTCTTTAGCGTGGATATCGACTACGGCGATGGCGTGCACATTCACAGTCAATGTCGTCAGATTGCGGGTTGTTATAATCGTGTTGGTGAGAGCTTTCGTGGCAGCGAAGGTCAAATTACCGGCACCAAGGTGAAGGGGAAAGATGTCTCAGTGCCGACGATTAAGTTGGCCGCCTCTGGCATGATTCAAGAGCATGTTGAATTGATCAAAAGTGCACGTGGATCTGGCACACCACTGAATTGTGCGCAAGCTGTCGCCGAAGCCACACTCTGCGCGATCGGTGGGCGTATTTCCGCTTATACCGGGCAGCTGGTCCGTTGGGTGGACATGGTCTCCAATCAAAACTCTCCCTTCTACGCGATGCAACTGACTCCAAATCCGATCGATTTCGAGCGCGGCACAGTCGTGATGCCAGTGGAAGCACCGTCGACCCCGGGCAAAGAAATTAAATTTCGTGATCGATAATTATACATAAATCATTCGCATTTTGAATTAGAACCAAACCATTGAAACGTAGTATGAAAACTAAATCCCCCATTCCTGTCGCAACTCGCCGCGACTTCATGACCAAAAGCGCTCTCGCAGGTGCAGGTCTTATGCTGATGCCATCGAGCTCGATTTTCGGAGCGGCAGCTAATAATAAACTAAACATCGCACTGATCGGTGCCTCTGGCCGTGCGCATGCCCACTATGGGACGCTCAAGAATGAGAACGTCGTCGCAGTCTGTGATGTCAACCAGTTGAACTTGCCGGATGCGATGCAGCATTTCCCGAAGGCGAAGGTCTATTCGGATTGGCGCAAGGCGCTGGACCACCCCGGTCTGGATGCGGTGCTGTGCTGCACGCCCGATCATACGCACGCTTTCATTGCCAACTGGGCATTGAATCGCGACCTCCATATTTACATGGAGAAGCCGTTGGCCATTACCGTGAATGAAGCGCGGACGGTGCGTGAGACCTATCTCACCAAGAAACATAAGCTCGCGACTCAGGTGGGCATGCAGCGCCATGCCATGCCGAACTTCAATCGAGTGCGTGAGTGTATTCATGACGGTGTGATCGGCAACCTGAAGGAAGTCTATGTGTGGGGCAATCGTCAGATTCCAAGGCCGGGATACTTGGCCGGAGGCCATGCGGTGCCATCGACTTTGAATTGGGACCTATGGCTCGGGCCGTCCCCGGAGCATCCCTTCAATCCGGAGTATGTATCACGTAATAACGGCTCCAATTGCTTGAACTGGAACATGTATTGGGACTTTGGTATCGGCCAGATGGGCGATATGGGTAGCCACACGATGGATCTTGCCTGGAATGTCCTCGATGCCGGGTTGCCGACGAGTGTGAAGTCGAAGTCGCCGGAAGCGTTTAACCCGGACGTCACACCGGTGAACTTGACGACCAGCTTCATGCTGCCGGCCAACGATTGGCGTAAGGATATTCGCTGCACCTGGTTCCAAGGGGGAGCGATGCCGAACTCGCCCAATAAGTGGCTGGATCTGAATAAGATCGGTCACGGTGCGATGTTTAAGGGAGATAAAGGCTTTGTGGTTTCCGACTTTGGTCAGCGTCTGATTATACCAGATGGCAAATCGGGCAACATGACTTATTACAAACCACGCCCAGAGGATCAGTTGTTTGATGATCTGGGCAATTTCCAGGCGCAGTGGACTGCTGCCTGTAAGAATGGCAAGCCTGCAGACACTGCCTGTAACTTCGAATACAGTGCTAACATGATCGAGAACATGTGCCTCGGTTTAGCAGCTTATCGTGCGGGTGGTGAACTCAAGTATGACGGTGCGAAAGGAGTGGTGACGAACAATGCCGATGCGAATCAATTCTTAACCAAGACCTATCGTAAGGGTTGGACCTTGAACGGTTAAATTCTCTTAGTAGATCTTATCGATTAGCCACACATTCTGAATGGAGTGTGTGGCTTTTTCATCAAAGAATAATGATACCATGAAACGAATTCTTACTACACTTGGTCTGTCTCTTTTGACTGTTGTCTGTGCAGTGGCCGCAGATAAGCCAAATATTATTGTGTTCCTAGTCGATGATATGGGAGTGATGGATACCTCGGTTCCGTTTCTAACCGATGCGTCGGGTGCGCCTGAAATGCATCCGTTAAATGAGTGGTATCGCACGCCGAATATGGAGCGTATGGCTAATCTAGGGACGCGCTTCTCGACCTTTTATGCGCAGAGTGTCTGTTCGCCGACACGTGCGAGTATTATGTCTGGGCAAAATGCCACACGCCATGCCACCACGCAGTGGATTCGTCCAGAGGGGAATAATCGAGGTAAATTCGGCCCTGAAAAATGGAATTGGGTCGGATTGACGAAAGAATCCGTGACCTTACCTCGGGTGTTGAAAGGCGAGGGGTATCGCACCTTGTTTCTCGGTAAGGCGCACTTCGGTCCGCTTGATTCGGAAGGCTCAGATCCGTTGAATCTAGGATTTGATGTGAATATCGGAGGTGCCTGTTGGGGGCGTCCGAAGAGTTACTATGGGCGTGATCATTATGGCAACCACCCGAATTATGCGAAGAAGATGACGCACAACGTGCCGCATCTTGAGGCATATTACGAGAGTGACACCTATCTGACGGAGGCTCTGACGCTGGAAGCGAACAAGGAGATCTCCAAGGCGGTTGAAGCCGAGGAGCCGTTTTTCATGTTAATGTCGCACTACGCCCTGCATACGCCATTTGACTCGGATCCACGCTTCGCTGCGAACTATGAAAATTCTGACAAGTCAAAGCAGGCAAAAGCATTCGCGACTTTGGTCGAGGGGATGGATAAGTCGCTCGGCGACATAATGGATCATCTCGAAACACTCGGTGTGGCTGAAGATACATTGATCTTCTTCTTGGGCGACAACGGTAGCGATGCGCCGCTCGGCGGTTCACACACTGTTGCGAGTTCGGCTCCGTTGCTCGGTAAAAAGGGAACGCACTATGAAGGCGGCATGCGTGTGCCGTTTATTGCCGCATGGGCGAAGCCAGATGTAGCCAACCCAGAGCAGCAGGCATTGCCGATTGCGCAAGGAGCGATTCAGCCGCAACTCGGCACGATCATGGATCTTTATCCGACGATTCTAAAAGTCGCAGGAGCGCCTAGTCCCGACGGTTACATCTACGATGGCTACGGCTTAGAGACGCTGCTTGCGGGGCAGAGTGATGAAGCGCACCCAGACGTGTTTTTAATGCACTTCCCGCACGACCATCGGAGTAACTACTTTACCAGTTATCGCAATGGCGATTGGAAGCTCGTCTATCATTACTATCCGAAGGCGAATAAGCAGAAGTCGCACTACGAACTCTTCAATTTGAAGGATGACTTTGCGGAGTCCAACAATCTAGCACAGTCAAATCCTGAGAAACTCAACGCAATGATGCGTGCTATGGTTGCTCAGCTCGAATTCGAAGGGGCCTTGTATCCGGTCGATTCCGAGGGCAACGACCTGCTGCCAATTATCCCATAAATTTCTGTTATATGTCCCGTATCAATCAAAGCGTCGTCATTCCCATGCTCAAACCGGGCTCTATGGCCCTCGAAGACTTTCTAGATGAAATCAAAGCCATCGGTTTT
>JAQXBA010000065.1 GCA_029252625.1 Opitutia bacterium
CTGGTATTTGATGCCGGAAAACTGCAGCAAATCATGGATAATCTGATCGGCAACGCCCTGAAATATACACCTGAGGGCGGGCAGGTGCGCGTGCGCTTGTCGCTCGACGACGCGCAGTGGATCACCTTCATCGTCGAAGACACTGGAGTGGGGATTGTCTCCGACGACTTGCCGCATGTCTTCGGTCAATATTTCCGCGCCGACGGGCTGCAATCGATCCAAGCGGTCGGTTCCGGGATCGGCCTATCCTTTGTCAAAGAACTGGTCGAGCTGTGGGAAGGCGAGATTACGGTCGAAAGCCCAGTGGCAGATGGCAAGGGCACGCGCTTTTCCGTGCGCCTGCCCGCCGGCTCGCTGGAGCAGGTCAGTGGCGCGCTTACGCTCAGTGATGTTGCCGCAGAGTCCGCGCAACCAGCAACATCCGCGCAACCAACAACCAGCAACGAGCAACCAACAATCGACAACGAGCCAACAACCAGCGACAAGCCCGTCATTCTACTGGTCGAGGACAACGCCGATGTGCGCGCCTTCGTGCGCGACGAATTACTGGCACGCTATACTATATTGGAGGCCGAAAACGGTCAGCTTGGGCTGGAGCAGGCACGCCAGGCGCAGCCCGACCTAGTGCTGTCTGATGTGATGATGCCAGTGATGAACGGCGTAGAGCTTTGCCGTCAACTCAAGGCCGATCCCGAGACTAGCCATCTGCCCGTCATTCTACTGACCGCGCGCGGCTCACAAGAGCATCAGCTTGAAGGGCTCGATTCCGGGGCCGACGACTATATTCCCAAGCCCTTCAGTCTGCCGATCTTGCTTGCTCGGGTGCGCAACTTGCTCGCCGCCCGCCAGCAGCTCAGAGAGCGCTTCGGTCAGGAGATCACCGCCGTCGAGCCCGTCGAGCTGACAGTCAACCCGCTCGATGAAAAGCTCCTGCAACAGGCGATTGAGGCGGTCGAAGCGCAGCTGGATAATGACGAATTCAGCGTCGAAGATTTGGCAGCCACGCTGAGTATGTCGAGCCGCACGCTGCGCTATAAATTAAAGGCGCTGGTGGATCAGAGCCCGCAGGTATTTATCCGCACCTTACGCCTCAAGCACGCCGCACAGCAACTGCGCACGAGCAGCGACACAATTGCCGAGATCGCAGCACAGTTCGGCTTTTTAGAGCCCACGCATTTCAGCCGCGGCTTTAAGCAACAGTTCGGCATGTCCCCGAGCCAATACCGTAAAGGTGAGTGAGGCCGTGCGTAAAGAGCTTCGCTCTACGCGGTTCTGGAGTGCAGTGGATGGGACGTAGCGCGATGCTTTAGCTAGCGTTTTTTTCCGGCTCGGGGCACTGTGTGCTAGCTGAAGCGGCGCACTACGACTAAGATTTTACCCACCGACCGCTACGGCTTGCCGGTTGCTTCGATCGATTCGTAGCTCACTACCTGTGGGAAGCCTGGGGAGGGGGGGCTTCGGCCTTCACTTGCAACTGCTCAGAGGCTCTTGAGTGAGCGGGCCGTCTTTGTTTTTAGATCCGTTCCGCCGGTTTCTACATGTTCAATGCTTCAGTCTACTTTTTCGCGATATGTAGCACTTTGGTGCGGTTTTTAGGCCAGAAGTTGCAGGTTTTGGTTCTTCACGGAAGTGCGTTTTCCTATAGGTATTTTCTAGTTTGAAGATTAGGCAAATCGTAGATTTTTAGATGGAGGTATTTTTCATCTTTGTAGCCGTATGCTTGCCTGGTGAGCCATCCGATTTTGTTGTTAAAGCCCTCCTGGCTTGCACTGGTAATTCGATGGTGCTTCCAGAATGAGACGAGTCCTTCGATTCTTTTTCTGATCGTTTTTGCCATTTGCTTGAGGCACGCGATGCCGGAGGTTTCGGCTTTCTCGCACCAGAGCATAAACGCGGTCCGTGCGAGTTCGCAGGAGTCGGCCATGCGATAGATGTTGCGAAGGTATTCCTTCATCATTGAGGCGGTGCCTAGATCTTTGAACTCGAAACGTAGTTTCTTGAGTTCTTGAGCAGCCTCTGGGGACAGGTTCTCTTGGTTGCGTAAGATCAGGAAGCGCTTGCCCTTGAGTTCCTTTTTCTGCTCATCGGCCAGCTTGTTCATGGTGCTTTTGCGCAGGCCGTCCATACGTTCATTCATTAGCTTGATGACATGAAAGTGGTCATAGACGATGTCGGCGTCGGGAAGCACTTCTGCTACCCAGGCACTGTAAGAGTTGGCCATGTCAATCGCGACGGCTTTGATCCGTTTCGCTTTGCGTCGAATGCGGCTCCTAAAGGGTTTTAACGAATCGCCACCTTTGCCATTTCCGATGTAAAGAACCGCACCAGTGTCGAGGTCGCGAACTACAGTGATGTAACCGAGTTTTTTACCTAGATAGACCTCATCAATGCCAAGGTATTCGACATCTCCAAGGCGCACCGTCTTATATTTTTTGCTCAGATACTTCTTCTCGATGTTTTTCACACTTTCCCAGTTAAGCCCAGTAAACTGAGCGACTTCACGAATCGACATTGCTCGGCGTAGGGCTAAAACAAATTTCACTACCCACTTGCTATAGCTGACATACGCAGCCGCACAGAAGTCGATGGGCTCCTGGGGGGAGTGCCCGCAGTCACGGCAAAGGATGCGTCTGGTATACACTCGCATAATTGTCCTTTTAAAACCGATAGACAGCCCGCGAATGTCACGTGACTTCCCTGTTTTGACCAGCGTGGTTGCTTCTGATCGGCAGCAGGGGCAACGAAGAGAATGGGTGGTAGAATGCAGGTGATAAATTTCCGTTAAGCCCGTGCGTTCGGTCTTTTGATATTGGTATCCACGGATCCCTTGAGTATGGTAGAGGCAGCTGGTTGTCATAACTTTCGTCTTTGTCGTCAGAAAACTCCGAAGAAAGCGGCAACCAGCTACTTTGGCACTCTCTTTGAAAGTGCCCCTGCATCGACTGCCGCCCAGAAGCCGCAGCAGTTCGCTCCGCTCAAGCACAAAGCCAGCATAACTGCGCATGGGGCAAGCCCATGCTTCGGCCCTACGGGCACTTATATGGCTTTGTGCTTGATCTCCTCAAACCGCCACGGCCCAGATCTTTTATCGTTTTGTTTTCAACAAAATCGTTATTTAACCACGGAGCCTATCCAATGATTCAGCGCAATCGAGGCACTATTATCGGCGTTAGATTTATCTGCTTAAAAAACGCACTTCCGTGAAGAGGCCAGGTTTTTCACGTTTTTTCCGCTCATGGTCAGCTTTTTCCGCTGGCGGTTAACGCTTCTGCTGGAAAATTTGCTATGATCTTGAGCTTAAAGGTTCATATTTAATGAGCCTCTTTAATCACCTAAATATATTATGAGAAAAATACACTATCTATTACTGTCGGCATTCGCTGGTGGTTTAACTGTTTCTTCGCTAAATGCAGTTGTGCTGGGTCAATGGGACTTTAACGATCAGACCAACGTGTCGACCGCGTTGTCGTCCAGTAACCTAGACGCAGGGGTGAGCACTCTGACTAGTTTGCAATTCAATACTTCTGGTGGTTTCGGCTTCGATTCCGCTGGAGTGAATGCTGTTCCCAATACTTTGAATGACGGTTATGGTTTCGGCGGAAATTTGGGCGAACAAGTCGCTTTTATTCATCGTGCGACCTATTTCGATGGATCGTTAGTTCCAGATCCGCGTCCGACTGTAGATGACTACACGTCGTTCGGGTTGGGAGCTTCAGAGGGCACCACTGCAGCTCTAGGCAACGGCAATGCGCCGCTATCGTTTAGCATTACGGCCGGTTTGCAGGATTTGCGCATCGATAGCCTGATGATTGATACGACTAATGCGAGCGCTGACCTCATTGTTGGCTTTCAAGGTGCCGGTGATACTGCGGGCATCACAGTGACACTCAACTCTGGGAATTTAATGGCTACCGCTGATTTGACGAGTTCGATCGTTGTGTCAGCTGGCACTTCCCAGACCTTCACAATTTCCTTAAACAGCGGCTCGCTTAATACCGGACATGTTGTCAATGAATTTGTGCTCAATGGTGCAGTGATCCCCGAGCCGGGCACCTACGCACTGATGGCTGGGACTCTGGCGCTGGGTGCGGTGATGCTACGCCGCCGTCGCGACTAATCTTTCAATGGGGTAACCCTTGTTGATTGAAGGACTTTATAGACTAGCCCTTCCATGTTCGATGCATGGAAGGGCTTTTTTTGTGTCTGGATGGTGCGGCGCACCTGACTTGCTTGTCGCTTGTTTGCCTGCAACCTTCCACTGAGCAAAGCGACAAGCGTGTCGCTTCTACGTTTTTACGCGTGCATCTGCGGTAGAAAGCTCCATCCCTTACCAGCATATCCTTATACACAAGTCGTGGACGTCACAGGTTTAGCTTAGGATATGTATATTTAACCGCCCGCTTCGCTTGAGTTCGCGGAGCACGCAGAGGTGCATGAGGACAAATGAGCGAAAATTATCAGCTATTTTACGTTATCGATCCCAGCTTAACTCATCTAACCTCCTTTGCGCCCTCTGCGAACTCTAGAGACCGCAGGGATCGGGCGGTTAAAGATGCACTTGGATGGCCAGTGCTCAAAGTGAATACACTTCCAAAGATATGAATAAGGATATGCTTCGCAGAGGAGGATCTTCATTTAAGATAACCTTCGCTGCCTCGTGTGTTGGTTTTGCGTAGCGTGCAGCATGAATGCCCTCTGGGTGTGTTATGCCGCAGTTTGCGTCGGATGGGTGCGGTGTTGAGCAAACGCGGGCTGAAGCACCGCGCTACATTTGGGTTACGTGCAGAGCATGAGCCGTAGCGTGCAGTGTCATGCCCTTGGGGTGCTTCAGCAAACGTTCAGTGCTTTGGTGCCTATACGACGCACGTTTGCTGAATAGATTTTACCCACCCACCGCTACGGTTTTCTGGTTGATTCGATCGATTCGTAGCTCACTACCTGTGGGAAGCCGGGGTATTGGCCTTCGCCATACACGGGCCAGGCTTCAACGGTCATTGCTTCGTCTTGTATGTTGAAGCGCATCATGCCGAAGCCGTCGCCTTTGTTGGTGCGGTAGTGATGCGTCGCTCCTTTTGCTGCCTCCTCTTGTGTCACCGATAAACGGATACGTGTCATGTTGGTTTGCAGGTCGATCCTTTCCGGATTGACCACGGCCAACATGGTGAAGGGGTTGCCAAAGAAATCGCGGAATCCGCCGACGTAGCTGATGTCCGACTTTGGTTCGTCGAGTTCGCGTAGTCCCGGGCTCGGCCAGAACCAGCGCCAGAAAACATTGCCGCCCGGAGGCGCACAGAACTGGTAGGGGCCGTTGCTGTATTCGCTATCTTGTATCGGCTTGCTCTTGTCATTGTGTGGCGCATAGCCGAGTCGTGAAAAGGTGCAGAGGTGTTGGTCGCCACTGAGAATGACGACCTTGGCTTCGCCGAGCATTTGCACGATTGCATTGCGCTCTTCGATGTAGAGTGCGTTGACGTCCCAGTCGTAGGGCATCTTGCCTTGGGCGTCGAGCGACATTGCGGCGTAGATGGTTTGCGCTACCAGCAC
>JAQXBA010000069.1 GCA_029252625.1 Opitutia bacterium
ACGACAAAGTCGTTGAGGAACTGGACGAGATTCACTGCCTGCCACGCCTGACCGAGAAATCGGTCGCCTATATCGAAGAGCGTGCCAAGTCGCCGGATCAGCCCTTCTTCCTTTACGTCCCACTCGGCTCACCGCACGCCCCGATTGTGCCGACCAAAGAGTGGCAGGGGAAAAGCGGTCTAGGTGCCCATGCCGACTTTGTCATGCAGACGGATGCGACGGTCGGTGCCATCATGGACGCGCTTGAAACGAATGGTTTCGCAGATAACACCTTGTTGATCTTCACCAGCGACAATGGCACCTCGAAGGGCGCGGACATCCCAGCGTTGCGCAAGCAAGGCCATTACGTCAGTGCCCACTATCGCGGTTCTAAAGCCGACCTCTGGGACGGTGGACATCGGGTGCCCTGCATCGTTCGCTGGCCAGGTCAGGTAGAATCCGGCTCCAGCTGCGATCAGGTGATCACATTGGTGGACCTCTTCGCGACGGTTTCAGACATCATCGGCGCGCAAGCACCGGACATGGGTGAAGACAGTGTGAGCTTCTTGCCTGCGCTCTCGGGAGAAACGATTCAATCCACCCGCAAGGGCGTGATTCACCATTCGGTTTCCGGCCATTTCGGCTACCGTCAGGGCAAGTGGAAGCTACTGCTGGCCCGAGGGTCTGGCGGCTGGTCCGCTCCGACGGAACGCGGTGCTGCTGCAGATGCGCCTCCAGCACAACTCTACGACATGGAGAACGATCCAGGCGAACAGAACAACCTGTATCTCTCACACCCCGAGGTGGCCCAGCGCTTGTTGGCTGACCTGACTGCCGATGTACAGAATGGCCGCAGCACGGACGGACCGAAGGCCCAAAATGATGTTGCGGACATTCAACTTCGTAAGGGGATGGGGCCGAAACGTCGCAGATGAAAATCACTGTATTGGCGGCTATGCTCGCATGAAAAATCAACCGAAAGGGGAACAATAGGCCACACTATCAATTCGTACGTAGAACGCTCAGCGCACTGCTAGTAAATGTGTCAGCAGTGCTAGTCTCACCGTGCCGCACTTGGCCGCCGAAACGCCAAGCGAATCGACCATGTGAGGGTGATGATCTGTCCCAGCAGATATTGGTGCGTTTGTCGCAGAATATTCATGAAGTATGATCGTGAACGCGCTCGGTTCAGAAGGGGATTCTTAGGGACAGTGGGATTCTTAGGGACAGGCTCCTTAAATTACATCTAATTCCCGAATCTAGGATTATGTGCGTCATCACGTGATCACGTGATAGGCAGGATTGGTTTGTTGTGTTATTTTGTCCTGTGTCGGCATCAGACTGCAGATTCTGAAATTCTGCGGATCTGCGACAATACCAAGAAAGAATAACAATGAACAGTCCTCGCTTTATAAAATCCATCCTATTCGCGGGATTAGTCATTCCGGGATTTGTCTGCAGTCTATTTGCTAAGCCCGCGAGTGCCGAAGCCGTGAGCACAACCAAGCTCAGAGTTGTAGCGTATAACGTCGCTTGCGGCCAATGGGCGACACCCGAGCAAATCGCTGAGATTCTGCAGCCCTTGGATCCTGACATCGTATTGCTGAGTGAGGTGCCCAAGGCGAACCGAGGGAAAGACGTCAAGGATTGGTCATTGCGAATGGCGGAAGCCCTCGGCCTCGATCACGTTCACGTCGGAACGAGTTCATCCGCGGGACACAAGGCACCCAAATGGGCTGACACGACGGGTAATTACGGCGGCAAGTATAAATCTATACTAAGCCGCACCCCGCTGACTGAGGGCAAGGATTTCTTGCCGCAGGGGAGTGGTTGGGCACGCGCCAGTGCGCTCCGTGTGGAGACGGAAATCGCTGGCAGGACGTTCGCGCTCTACTCGCTGCACTTGCCGGGCTACGCGCACCACAAGAAACCGAGGACTTCACCCGAGGCTTGGGAGCGTTCGAAGCACAAGAGCTTGGCGGATAAAATCAATGCGGAGGATGCCTCATTGGACGTCATTGTCGGGGGAGACTTCAATGAATGGACCGATGACCTAGTCATGCGCTCTTTGTTGCAAGCGACCAAACTTGAGAATGCGGTTACAGAGCGGTCCATTGACCACATCCTGTATAGCACGGCGAGGCCAATCAAACTACTAGATATTCAGAGGGACTGGGGGCCAAAGAACCAGAACGCTCAGAATGTAAAATCCGATGGCTGCCTGTCCGACCACCCATGGATCTATTGTGAGTTCGAACTCTAGGTGGCTCAAATAGACTAACCTGTAGATAGAAGAAATATTCGAACCATGAATAAAATAAGCCCTGAAACCAAGCCCCACTCGACTAAATTGTTTTTTTGGTCGCTCACCGCCGCACTCGCGGGATTTCTCTTCGGATTCGACACCGTTGTGATTTCGGGGGCGGAGCAAACCATTCAAGAATTATGGGGCCTGAGCTCAGCGATGCATGGCTTCGCAATGAGCGCGGCGCTTTGGGGAACCGTGCTGGGCTCCTTGGTCGGTGCCTGGCCTACCGATCGATTCGGTCGCAAGAAGACTCTGCTGTCCATCGGACTGCTCTACTTTGTATCTGCGATCTGGTCGGCAATGGCCAACGATCCGCTCTCCTTCGTGGTCGCTCGATTTATCGGAGGTTTGGGGGTGGGTGTCTCGACAGTGGCCGCCCCGTTGTTTATTGCCGAAATTGCTCCTGCGGACAAGCGGGGAAAGCTTGCAGGCATGTTTCAGTTCAACATCGTATTCGGGATCCTCATTGCCTTTGCTTCGAACGCGGCCCTCGGAGGGATCGGGGAGGATGCATGGCGCTGGATGCTAGGAGTTGAGGCGATTCCGGCTTTGATTTACAGTCTACTCTGTTTCAGCCTGCCGGAGAGTCCACGTTGGCTGATCGGGCGAAAGGACGATCGTTCCAGTGGAATCGCGGTGCTCAAGATGATCAACCCGGAGGCCTCCGCGTCTGAGATCGAAGCCAAGGCGGACGAGATTGTCGCCGTTTCACATGAGGCGGGGAGCACGGGTGGATTCTGGACGAAGCGGCTCAAAACCCCGATATTGCTCGCCTTCCTGATCGCCTTTTTCAACCAACTCTCCGGCATCAATGCGATCCTCTACTTCTCGCCGCGTATTTTCGAACTGACCGGTCTGGGAGAGAAAGCCGCGCTGTTGCAATCGGTCGGTATCGGGGTAACGCTCGTGATTTTTACATTTACCGGCCTCTGGCTCATCGATAAACTTGGCCGCCGTATGCTTCTCTACATCGGCTCGTTTGGGTACATCGCCTCACTCGGTCTCTGTTCATGGGCATTCTTCTCGGAGAATTTTGCAATCGTGCCGGTCTGCATCTTTGCCTTCATTGCGGCACATGCCGTGGGTCAAGGAACGGTGATCTGGGTCTTGATTTCCGAGATCTTCCCGAACCGGCATCGCGCGCAGGGCCAGTCTCTGGGTAGCTTCACCCATTGGATTTTCGCGGCACTTCTAACGCTGTTTTTCCCCTCGATGGTTGGCACGTTTGCACCAGGCATCATCTTCGCCTTTTTCTGCTTCATGATGGTACTGCAACTTATCTGGGTGAAATGCATGGTTCCCGAGACGAAGGGCCGCTCACTCGAGGAGATCGAACATGAATCTTCCTAAGCATGAAACGGCCTTAAATAATCTCCATCGGTCAGCTTGTATGGGATCTCTTTCCGGACGGCGAAGGATGGCGCAGCCGTATCGACCCACTTCGCCTTACCGGATCCCAAGAACCGAAGTATCAGCCTTTCAGGGAACGGCAGCGTCACCTTCAGCAAACTCCGCGTCCATTAACTGAAATCCATTTGGTAAAACAGAATGAACAGATCTAATTTTATGAAAATATATAAAACACTACTCATCTTTACCCTGATCACCGCCGTCTGTAGTGCGCAGGCGGCCGACATAGACAAGACCTTGGTGTCGTGGCTTACGTTGAATAACAAGGCTATTAAAGGCGGATCGGTGCTGACGGTCGAACATCAACAACAGTTTGACGGCATCGTCTATGCTGAGCTTGGCGAAGCACGCTGGATGGCTGGCAGCGACAGGTGGGGCCGGACCAACAAGGAGCAGAATGAATACGCCCGTGAAGATGCCGATGCCAACGCATTGATCCAGATGGCTATCGTCTACAAGGACGACTCCGTAACGATTTACCGCAATGGCGAGATCTATGCGTCGCACAAGGCCAAGAACATTGATCTGCTTAATAAAGACGGCAACGTTGTTACCTTCGGCATTCGTCACACACAAGGGAATGGTCGAGTTGATGCCAAGATTGAGGATGCCCGCATTTATAAGCAGGCGCTCTCTCAGGAGGAACTCAAGCAGCTTGTGCCGAACAAGGAATCATCCATCAAAGCCTTTGCATGGTGGGATTTCGAGGGCGATAAGATGATCGACCGCATGGGACGCTACGAGCACAGTGTTCTGGCCAGTGGGGCAACGCTGAAAGATGGGAAACTCGATCTGGGAAGCAAAGGTTTAGTGATAGCCGGTGCCGAAGAGGTCGTTACCGGTAAGAGCAGCGGCGGCGTACATGACAAACAGAACCTTCTCGAGACCCCAGCCATGCCGGAGAATCCGCCGGAGACCTGGCTGACCTATCACCTGGCGCATCCCGGGCCAGGCACAGCAATGCCCGGCGACCCGAATCCAGCTTTTTTCTGGAAGGGGCGTTACCACTTGCACTATATTTACAAAAAATCTGTGCCTCGAAAAAAACAGAACGGTCGTCGAAAAAAACAGAAAGGTCCGGGCTCGGCTTTTGTTTGGGCGCATGTCTCCAGCGACGATATGGTGCATTGGAAGTGGCATCCCACCGTGCTGGGGCCAAAAACGATGGGCCATAGCATGTTCAGCGGGACGGGGTTCTTTACCAAGGACGGCAAACTGGGCATCATCTATCACGGTCAAGGGTCGAACCGGAACTGGATCTCCTACGCCCTGGACGACAACCTGGACCAATGGAGCAAGCCAGAGATAGTTTTGCCGCATGACAAGGACGGCAAGCCCGTAACCTCCATGCCTTACTTCGATCCCGATCTCTGGATCGATAACGGCACCTACTATGCACTGAATGCACGTAGTACGAAGCAACCCCCAGTGGTTATGAAGTCCGATAATCTGAAGGACTGGACCTACATTGGCGAGTTGCTTCATCCGGATTTTGACGAAAAGAAACTCGGAGTCGGAAAGCACGCAGACATCTCTTGTCCGAACATGTTCAAATTGGGAGATAAATGGGTTCTTTTATGCATTAGCCATAACCTGGGCTGCCGTTATTTTATCGGCGATTTCAAAGACGAACAATTCCTGCCGGAGCAGCATGGCATGATGAACTGGGCCTCCTGGGACTTCTTTGCTCCTGAATCCCTACTGACACCCGATGGCCGCAGGGTGATGTGGTCATGGTGCACACCCACTGAAATGAAATGGTTCAAGGTCACACCCAGAAAAAAGAACTTCAATGCACTGAAAGGCAAGCTCCAGAGCGGCATCCAGTCTCTCCCCCGCGAGCTCAGTCTTTCTGAGGATGGCACCTTGCTTATCAAGCCTCTACGTGAACTCAAAAAACTGCGCAGCGATGAAAAAAGCGTGCAGGCATTAACCATCAAGAGTGACACGACGCATGTTCTCAAGGACATCTCCGGCGACACCATGGAAGTGGAGATTATTCTGGAAGCCCCATCGGCTTCGGAGTTCGGCATCAAGGTGCTGTGTGATAAGGACGGGAACAAGGGTTTTACCATCTCATCTGGCAAGGGCAGCAAGACTCTGAACGTCGGCTACATCAATCCGCCCTTCGAGCTCAAGGAAGGCGAGGATCTCACCCTGCGCATCTTCATCGACAAGAACATGATCGAAGTGTTTGCCAACGACCGCCAAGCTGCTGTGGCATGGCATGAATACGATCCGAAAGATCTTCATATCAGTCTCTTCAGCAAAGGGGGCGACCTGAAAGTGAAAAGCGTTTCCGCCTGGAAGATGAATTCAAGCTGGTCTCAATCCACCAACCGATCAGAATAACGAACAATATATAGATGGTTTAGGCGGGAAAATACCTGCCACCTTCAATCCAGTGGCGAAAGCAGTTGGAAATAAAAAAGGACAAAAAACAAAAAAATAGAAAAATAGAAACAAAGATAAATATGAATAGTTTTCTTTTAAGAAGTGCGCTGGTTGCCGCCTTGGGCGGATTCCTTTTCGGTTTTGATACCGCTGTAATCTCCGGTGCGGAGCAAGAGCTGAGAGCTCTTTTCGATGATGATTATCGAGATCTGGCTGATATGCTGGGCTTCGGATCGTACGGATTCTGGCATGGTTGCACCTGCGCCACTGCGATCATCGGCACGATCATCGGCTCAATCATCGTCGGCAAGCAGGCCGATAGGCATGGGCGCCGGAAAGCCCTGTTCGTCATTGCCGTGATGTATTTTGTGTCTGCGGTGGGTAGTGGTATGGCATGGAGCTGGATGTCCTTCTCACTCTTTCGTCTTCTCGGCGGAATTGCTGTCGGCGGCGCTTCGGTTGTTGCTCCGATGTATATTGCTGAGATCAGCCCGGCCAGCAAACGCGGTCGGTTTGTAGCAATCACGCAGTTCAATGTGATCTTCGGCATCCTGATGGCCTATGTTTCAAACTACATCGTCGGAGGCCTTGACCTTGGCGCACTGGAGTGGCGCTGGATGTTTGGCGTTGAAGCCTTTCCGGCACTGGCCTTCTTCTTTCTGCTTTACCTGACGCCTCGCAGCCCGAGATGGCTGCTGACAAAAGGACTGGAGGATGAGGCGAGAGCTGTCCTGAATCGTGTCGGCACGGACCACGACAGTGTGGATACCGAGATAAACGATATCAAGAGATCTCTGGATATGGATCACCATTCGCTCAATGAGCCGTTCTTCTGCAGGAAATACAGCAAGCCGATCATGCTGGCCATCGCGATTGCCGCATTCAACCAGCTCTCCGGTATCAATGCCGTGCTCTACTACTCTCCGCGTATCTTCCAGATGGCAGGTTTTTCTGAAGGTCTGCTTACATCCACAGCCGTCGGTTTTTCGATGCTAGTATTTACGATGCTGGCCTTGATCGTCATCGACCATTTCGGACGTCGCAAGCTCATTATTGCCGGTTCAATCGGATATATTGTCAGCCTGAGTGCCATTGCGTGGGCTTTCTATACCTACGGCGCGGATTTCAAAGCGTTCCTTGAACATGGCACCCCAGTATCCGGTATTGGCAGCCAGGTCGTGTTGTGGGGGCTGATCGCGTTCGTGGCAGCGCATGGATTCGGGCAGGGTGCTGTTATCTGGGTATACATATCCGAGGTCTTCCCCAACCGGGTAAGGGCGCGCGGACAGGCTCTGGGCTCATTTACGCATTGGTTCATGGCTGCGGCCATCTCATGGTCGTTTCCCATGTTTGCTGAGATCAATGTGGGTCATATATTCGTCTTCTACGCCGTCTGTATGATTCTTCAGTTGTTGTGGGCGATGTTCCTCATGCCAGAGACCAAAAACATCTCACTCGAAGAGATCGAGGATAAGCTCGGCATTTCTGACTAGTCTGCAAGGAACTGCCATTGTAAAATCATACAGAACATTGCTCGTCCTCACACTCATCACCTACGTCTGCAATGCGTAGGTGCCGAAAGTCGACGGGAAACCTCCTGGCGGGAAGCCCGTTTCTGAGTCGCGAAACAGAGCGGGAACCAAGACCACCTCATCGACAGTGGTCACTTCACCCAGCCCGATGCGTATCGATTTCCTTGTGTCGGGCTCCGCACTTGTGTTCGATCGGTAACCCAGAGAGCCCACACCGCTGCGAGGAGTGAAGCGGGCGAGTTGTTCGAGTTCGGAATCGATGCCGGCCAAGCGCTGCGTCTTTGCGTGATCCCATATCAAGACTTGTGAACCCATCGTGCTGGAATTCATCATTCAAAATTCACCATTCCGCCGCTACCAGCGGCGGCTGGCAGCCGGCGGCTACCTCCCCCCCCAGTATATTGGGATATACTTCTTAGGTCATCCT
>JAQXBA010000070.1 GCA_029252625.1 Opitutia bacterium
TGAACTTTCTCGATAAACTCGGGGCTACCCTTGGGCAAAGACGCCATGTCTTTATTCGCCGCCTTCTGTTCGGCACGTGCCTGCTCGGCATCTGTGATCTTGGCACGACGCGTGGTATCCAACGCAAGGATAGCGTCGATATCGCAGGTGAATTTCTTATGGGCTATAGCAGCGCGAACGAAGTCCGGTTGCTCGCGGAGGAGCTTAATATCAATCATGGCTGAGTCAGTGGGAAGATAGCAGAAGTACCCGACTGTACGCTTTCGTCAAAACGATAATTCCCTAAAGACGTGACACAGACATTGCAACCCCATCTCCGGAAGAACTAGGTCCTGCCGGTGATTCATAAGCCTTCAGAAGGAGTCAAGCCACCCGACGGTTGAATTCTGTTTTCAACAGGTCCCGAAAGTTTAACCGAGCCCGAGCCCTTCTCGCCGCCCCTCAGCAACTCGCGATATACGCTTCCTAATACCTCAATGTCGGCCTCTGATAATTCGACACCTTCAGCCCGAAGATTCCGAAGTCCCTCTAACCGTCCAGGACCTTCCGTTTCAACAATCCCCAATAAATCTTCAAACTTGACCTCGCAGATCTCCTTCTCGTCGAACCAATCCCGAACTCGGTCAATCACTTGAAACTGCTCGGTAATACTCCGATATTCCTCCGCCTTGACCATCCATTGATCAACAGACTTCACCAAAAAGGGCCCCAAAAACACGAGCCCTAATACAACCAGCAGGATCGACAGGACGAATCGAATCAGGAAACCGAAGAATCGAATCATAATAATCTACACCTTCAACATCGCCAGCACGGCCTCACCCACCTCTTCGAGTGTGATCGAGCCCATATCGCCATCGGCACGGCGAATCACACGTTGACGTGCTGCGACTGGCGGATACGGACCGAAGCGCGCTGGTGCAGTCGGGCCAAACAATGTCACAAGTGGTCGGCCCAGTGCTGCCGCCAAGTGCATCGGCCCACTGTCATTGCTCACTACGCAGTCCGCTGCGTTTAATAACTCTGGCAACTGCGCGATGCCCGTCTGACCGGTCAAATTAATCAATCGCTCATTTTCGAGGGGCTCGGACGCTTCAAACGGCACATGTCCGCACCACACGACTTGGCCGACTTCGGCTTGCTCCAATAACCAACCTGTCAGCGGCTCATAGCCCATCCAATTTTTCTCAGCACGACGACTTTCGGGAAACAATACGACGCGCTTGCCACCATCCACTGGCCCAGGCAGTTCGACCGACTGTTCCGGCGCATCAAACCTAAGCGAACGCGGCAACTCCTCCTTCAGCCCAAGAACTGGCAAAAACGCTGAGAGAATCTTCACTGCATGCGGCGCTTGCCCAGCGGGCAGCGCAGGCGTCTTCTCGTGATAACCAATCCCTGCACACTCGCGTGCATCCGAACGGCCAATCTTTCGCTTCGCATGTGCGGCCAAGGTCAAAATGCCAGTCCGCGCCAATCCCTGCAAATCAAGCACCGCATCATAGCGCTGCGTACGCACCTCACGAATCAAGCGCACAAAGCCACCGACGCCCGCGGAACGTTCGAAAATATAGGTGCGATCAATCACCGAGGCCGCTTCAACCAGTTCGGCGAATTCGCGCCGCACCACCCAATCGATCAACACCTCCGGCAACTGCGCCTGAATTGCTTCGGCCACCAACAAACCGTGAATAATGTCACCCATCGACGAAGGCTTAATAATTAAAAGTCGCTGTATCGAATCTACCATCTTATTCGGCCACCTCCCGAAGCTTTGCCTCAAACACTTTCAATAGCTCTGGCCGATTCGACCAATTTTTCATAAAACGGCGCAGATCTTTCTGCCGCCCTCGCTCAAATGCACTCGGCTTTAAACCAAAACGAAACGCATCGAGATCAAACAAATACAAACGACCATCGTCACCAGCGATTAAATTAGTTGCCTTCAAATCACCATGCGCAGCGCGCAGCCGGCCTAAGGACTCCCACAACTGCACAAACTCATCGGCGACTGCCTCAATACGTGCCGCATCCGTTCCGCAAGCCTCAATGTATTCAGGTAAAAGCTGCCCATCAATTTGCTCCATCAGCAAATAGCGCAACCCCGGCAAACGCTGACGCGTATCTTCATACACCGCCACCGCCCGCGCCGTCGGTATAAAAGCCATCTCCAGCACCCATGCCGATGACCAACTCTTGAGCGCACGCGAATCGCTAAAAAATTTACGTACACGATCCAGCCAAGGCTGTTTATTATAGCGCTTTAGTATGTAAGATCGCCCGCAGCGCAGCACGCGTTGCACCGTGCAGGTATTACCCGATTTCACTCGCTCGCCCTCGCCCATCAATGCCTCAGGGTCAGCCGCTAGCGCTTGAACGATCTCAGGATCGGCATTGCGCAGATGCAGCATGCGATGGGTCTCGGCTTTCGTCTCGAAAAATTCGGTGCAGGTGCGACGGCTCTTTTTAAAATAACGTCGTGTGCGCTCTGCTTGCAGCGCGACAATTGCACCCTCCAGCTGATCCAACAAGCGCCCGCGCAATCTCGCATCATCGACGAGATACTCGGTACCGATCGCTGCCCGGAACAAGCACTCAGCAACAGGTGCCAAGGTCACGCAAATTGCCGCCAGATCCTGCAAGCGCAATCGCTCACTCAAAGCGTGCTTGGTATATTCAAACGAAGCGGCATCAAGCAAATATAGCCGCGCGCCATCCCATGCCCAATTATCAATATGTTGATCGGTTTGGCGAGCGCCGGCTCGATGCGTGGCATCCACTAGGCGTGCCAGCTGTTGGGCTATTTCAAAGCGTTCCTCATCCTCGCTGTTAGCAAATGCTTCCTGCAATGAGCGCGCATCCTCAATGCAGTCCATCATCACCCAAACTGCCGAACCATCCACTTCTTCGGCGACACACAGTGGCATCGGTGCCGATAAGTGCAGCGCCTCCAACTTGACCAAACCATCCCACTCGCGACGCCAATCGCGCGCCTGTTGCGGATGCGTTAAAAAACGTTTTGCGACGACTGCCCGCTCCATTCCGAGCAAACGTCCCACATAGACCTCACGTCGATCCGGTAGGATGCGCAATGCCTCACTCAGCTCGATCGACAGCTCTGTCGCCGCAAATACCTCAGTCGATTCGACCACTCGCAGCGCAATCGCCCCTGTTGTATTTTCTAAACTCATGACTGCGCGCTCTCCAGATACGAACGCACCGCCGCAAGCACACCGTCAGCAGTCACACCGTCGATCGCCAAGCCGCCGGTCGCAGGGCAATCTTCGGGCTGTAAAATATGTTTCGGCGCATCAAAGATCGGTCCAGTGCGCACCGGATTGGTCGGTCCAAACACCACGACGACCGGCGTGCCCATCATATTGGCCAGATGCATACCGCCAGTGTCGTTACAGACCACTGCATGGCACTGTTGCAAGCCGTCACAGAAAGCCGCGAGATCGGTCTTGCCAGCCAAATTTTGGATTGCCCCCTCAGGGAAACCGTCCGCCACCTGATCGGTAATCGCCCGATCCGCAGACGTTCCATACAATACGATTTCAACCTCGGGCAGCGCAGCCAACAATTGCTCGATCAACGCCCGCCAATGACTAATCGGCCAGCGCTTCTCCGGGGCATTCTCGGTGCCACAAATCATCGCCACCTGCGGACGTCCAGCTGGCGTCTGACGTGGCAGCGGCGCTGTGTCCAACGGCTCAACCAATCCATAGGACTGCAGCATTAATTCCCACACGTGCGTTTGGTGCTGAGTCACCTCATTAATCTCAGCCGGAAGCAAATAAGAATCTGTCAACAACTGCCTTTTTTTGCCCGGCCGAGTCATCCCCATCCGCTGCGGGCAGCGTGTCAAAAATGCTTCCAGATCACTCCGCGTCGAATTGGTAAACAATAAGTAGGTATCCGGATAATCCCGACGCAGTTGATAGAAGTATTTAAAATAACCACGCCCCTTGTTCGGCAGTGGAATAAAGTGCTGACCCACATCCAAGCGCTCGAACAATGGCTGAAATGCGGCTTTCCCAATCAAGGTGATCTCAAAGTCCGGACGTGCCTTACGAATCGCCCGCAGCAGTGGCAACGCCATTACCACATCGCCCAACCAGTTCGGCATGCGTACCCACAGCCGCGTCTTGCGGGGCGTCTCGACGTCACCATTAATTGCATTAGTCTGCGCGAGTTCCATACGCTTTGAAGCTAACTTAAAGCGTTTACCGGCAGATGTTTGATGCCCCCATCGATTATGCATCCAGAGCCAATCCGCTGCGGTATGTGAATTGCGGCGCAAATACTGCTCCAGCAAATTATGCGCTCGGATCACCACTTCAGTCGAAGTCTCACATTTGGGTAGCTCTTGTAAGCTCAACTTCGCCTGCCAAAACTGTGTCCGCTCCAGCAGCAATAAATGCACATCGGCATCAAAGCGCAGCGCCATCAGCCCCGGCAAATCTGTGAGCGAAGCCACCCGGCCCATAAATAGTGAGGTTGCTCCACGGCGGGAAGCATCCTGATCAAACAGCAGTGCCACCCCTTCGCCACGGCGTAGCGCTGCCATCGCATCATTATACCCAGCGCGCCGCGAGAGCTGACGAGTACCAAAGCGTGCACGTGTCTCTTCCACCCATTGATTCAATTTAGGCTGGTTCAATGGACGAAACACCACATGCATCGTCGGCAAGCTCGGCAAATAATGCGGCATCAACGAAGCCGCCTCGGACATCGTCATATGTGGCAATAAGACGACAACCGGTCGCCCCTGCCGATCCCCTGACATATAACGTTCACAACACGCTCGTACTTGGTCATCCACATCCAACACATGATCCAGCCGTTGTTGTGAGAAATAACGAGAAGCTGGCAAAAAAAAGGCCATCTCAACCACTCGTGCACAGGCTTCGTAATAGACCTTTCGGCGCCACTGCTCACTCTCCTCAGGAAACGCATGGTGCAGGTTCTT
>JAQXBA010000074.1 GCA_029252625.1 Opitutia bacterium
AATTATGAAACTAAACTTAAAAACCTGTTCTCTCATTGCGACTTGCGCAGTACTCTCAATCAAATCCGTTTGTGCTGTCGAACTGATTCCTGAAACCGAAGACGCATACAATGAGCGGATGCAGTGGTTTACGGACGCGCAATTCGGCTTATTCATACACTACGGGGTTTATTCAACGCTTGGCGGTGAGTGGAAGGGGAAGCCCGTTCCAAAATACGCTGAATGGATTCAACGCTGGGCAAAAATAACACCTGAGGAATATATCCCGCTCGCAGCCGATTTTAAGCCGGAAAAACTGGACGCAGATTTCTGGGTTAAGACCGCAATCGAAGCGGGTATGAAATACATGGTGATTACCTCAAAGCACCATGAAGGCTTCTGTCTTTGGGACAGTGCCTATACTGAATACGATTTAGGCGAAGCGACCACCTTCGACCGTGATATTCTGGGGGAACTCAAAGCGGCTTGCGATCAGTATGGCCTCAAATTCGGACTCTATTACTCGCTCACAGACTGGCACCATCCGTCTCAACGCGTTTCGATTGTCGGAGGTATGCAAACTCCGATGAACGATAAGGAGGGCTATGTCACTTATATGAAGGGGCAGCTTAAGGAACTCATTGATCGCTACGATCCTGCGATATTGTGGTTTGATGGAGATTGGGCCAACTGGTGGAGCTTGGAAGACGGGAAGGATTTATACAATTATCTACGCGAACTAAGCCCCGAGTTGATTATTAATAACCGCGTAGCCAAGCGAAATCGTTTTAAAAAGGATTTCGGGACTCCTGAGAATCAGACACCGAAAATGGCTTTGGATCACGTGTGGGAGGCGTGCTGGACGGTCAATCACTCATGGGGATATAAAAAGAGTGACACCAGATGGAAGCGTATCGATGAGCTCGTGCAAAAGCAGATCGACATCAATACCAAGGGTGGCAACTTGCTGCTCAATGTCGGGCCTTATGCGGATGGTTCTTGGCCTCAAGGTTCTACCGATCTGTTGTTGCAAATGGGCGCGTGGAATAAGGCTCACTCCGATGCCGTCTATGGAGCTGAATACATCAAAATGAAATCACCAGCGTGGGGTGCCCTCGCACAATCAAAGGCATCGTCTCCGGCGGTCGGTGAGCTCTTTGCCTATGTCTTTAATTGGCCAAAGGACGGGGAACTGACGCTTCGAGGCTTTTCTGCAGACGAGGTTAAGGTCACGACTTATGAGGGTGTCACGCTGCCATCGACCCTTTCTGGAGCTGGCCTTGCGATCGACCTATCGCCCGCGAAGCCGACACCACATGCGACCGTTTTGCGGATTGCTTATCGGGGGCTTCAGAAATCGAAGTCAGGCAAAGTTGTATCCCTCAAGCTATCGGGCAACGAATTGTATCTGGACGCTCCCGATGCCAAGTTGAGCGGCAAGGTCAACCTCTTGCAGAGTCATACTTACATTGGCTATTGGACGGATCCTTCGGATACGGCTACATGGACTGTGGATGTGCCGGCCCCAGGAAAGTATGCGGTCAAGTTTCTCTATTCGTGCCCGAAAGCGTATGCGGGCAGCGATGTAAAACTGACGATTTCAGGTCAAAGCATGACCGCAAAGGTGCCTGCCTCGAAGGGGGGATGGGAAGACTTTGAATTGCTTGATCTTGGCTTGATCGAACTGAATCAAGTCGGCACAACTGAGTGTACGATTGGGTTTGGCCAGAAAAAAGGGAAGGCATTGCTCAATCTAAAAGCGGTTGTCTTTATTCCGATTGATGAGTAGTGCAATTCATCAATTGCATCTGCTTTGCCCAATAACCTACACCCTTCTATCATTAGTTGAAATGACCCAAAACACTGAGAACAAAACAGATCGCAGACACTTTCTGAAAGTGAGCTCCATCGGCACCGCATCACTTGCCGCGGGAGGCCTTTTAGGACCCACCACCTATGCCGGAGGCAAGCCGCAGGCGGCGACCAGCGCCGCGCTCCACCCTACGGAAACGAAGCTAGAGCTCCTCTTTCTAGGCACGGGGGCGGCCAATTGGCCAAAGACGTACCCACCTGTGAATCAAAAACTTACAAGAGGGCAGGTGCGCGGCACGTCGTCGATGCTGATCAATGGACACATTCTGATTGACTGTGGTTATACCGTAGTGGATGTCATGAAGCGATATGACGTGAACCCGGCAGGCATTACCGACATCCTGCTGACCCATACACACGCGGATCACTTGCACGAAGCCTCTATTCTGAAAATCGCGAATTCAAGGGATGCCGATCTTGGACCTTTGAAGTTCTGGGGAGACCCGGAAGCACTGAAAAAGGTGCCGGACTCCGATCGCATCGAGAAGTGCCCTGTTGAGGTTGAGCAAGGCTTCAATATTGATGGACTCGCAATCACCGGGCTTGAGGCCAATCACCAAGTCGCTGGCTCGAAAGAAACATGCATGATCTATCTGCTTGAGGGGGCTACGAGGAGCGTTCTCTACGCGACCGACGGTGCCTGGCTGCTGACAAGCACCTGGAACACTCTCCGGAAGAAGCAACTCGATGCCATTATCTGGGATGCCACCTGCGGCGAGGGTGCGGGAGACCCTCGAATCTTCAGTCATAACGACCTGAGCATGATTCGCCACATGAACGCATCCCTTTTGAAAGGGAAGATCCTGAAACCGGATGCAAAAATTATTCTCACCCATATCGCACGAAAACTGCATCCTGCCCATGCAGTGTTGGAAAAGCGACTGCTGCCCGAGGGGCTTATTCCGGCCTATGACGGTATGTCGGTGGTATTGAAATGAGCTGAGTAAGAATTACTACCAGGCAATAAAATCGACACAAAGCCTTTGAGGCCAGTGAAGCGGTCCGTCGCGGCGAGCCCATCCCAGAGGACGAAGAAGCAACAAAGAAAAAGACGAGATAATGAAAAACCAATTTTTACATAGAGCACTCATAACGATTTTGACGGCCGGCAGTTGTGTCACATGGGCCACTGCTGAACCGGATGATTTAAATCGTTGCAACGTGGTGTGGGATTCGCCGAGCGCGGATTGTCACGGCTCGATGCCGATTGGCAACGGCGATCTGGCGGCCAACGTCTGGGTGGAACCCAACGGCGATCTGCTCTTCTATCTTTCCAAAAGCGACAGCTGGAGCGGGGAACAGGAACTGCTGAAGCTGGGCCGCATCCGCGTCAAAATGGATCCGGCGCTGGTTGCAGATGGGGCTGTATTCAAACAGGAACTGGATCTGGAAACCGGTACCATTCGAATCAATTCGCAACTCGGAACCCGCAACTCGCAACTCTCTTTTTGGATCGATGCGAATCAGGATGTCGTGAATGTCGAGATCGAAGGCTCTGAGGTATTCAGCGCGCAGGTGATGCTGGAGCCTTGGCGCGTTCCCGGGAAAAAACTGTACGGCGGAGCGGTAGCGGATGCCGTACTTCCCGCGGAGGGCACTACGATCCGCTGGTTTCAGCGGAATTCAAAAAGCATTTTTGAGGGCACGCTGAAGAACCAGCATCTGGGCGGGGTGATCGACAACTACCAGGATCCGCTGATGAACCGTACCTTCGGCGGTCTGATCGTCGGGGAGGGGTTGCAGTCGCAAGACAGCAAAACACTGAAAACCGCGGCCCCACTCAAAAAACTGCATCTCCGTGTGCATGCGCTGACAGCACAGACGGATACGGAAGACGAGTGGGTTGCTCAGCTCGAAAAACAACGGGCGCAGGCGGACGCTGTTCCGCTTGAAACAAGCCGGGCGGCGCACGAAGCGTATTGGTCGGATTTCTGGTCGCGCAGCCATATTTTTATCACCGGAACCGAGGCGGCGAAGCGGGTGACCAGCGCCTATACGCTGCAACGCTGGATTCAGGCCTGCGCCGGACGCGGGGCGTTTCCGATCAAGTTCAACGGTTCGCTCTTTACGGTGGATGGCGTTGACTTGAATCGGCGGACGAAGGTGGAAGAAGAATATGGCCCGGATTACCGTAAATGGGGTGGATGCTACTGGTTCCAGAACACGCGCGAGCCCTACTGGGCCATGCTCTATTCCGGCGACACCGACCAGATGGCGCCGCTGTTTGAAATGTACCGGAAGGCGCTTCCGCTGCTCAAGGATCGCACCCAGACCTATTTCAATCACGACGGGATTTTCTGTTCCGAAACCATCTATTTCTGGGGACTCAATCGCGAACATGATTTTGGTGCCGGAAATCTGGATATGTATCCGAAAAATGCATACGTTCGCTATTACTGGGACAGCGGCAATGAACTGAGCATGATGATGCTCGACTACTATGCGCATACCGGAGACGACAGGTTTGCGCGGAATACGCTCATCCCGATCGCCGATGAAGTGGTGACGTTCTACGACCTGCACCACCAGCGCACGCCGGAAGGAAAGGTGCTCTTTTCGCCTTCGATGAGTCTGGAAACGTGGCATACCGCGGAAGACCCGCTGCCGGTGGTGGTCGGCCTGAAAACAGTCTTGACCCGCTTGCTCGAGCTTCCCGACAGTTTGACCTCGGAAGAACAGCGCACCCGTTGGACGCGCTTCCGCTCCGAGTTGCCGGAAATACCTTTTGGCGAAGAAGACGGCAAACAATGGATCAAACCGGCGCGCACCTATTCGGACTGCAAAAATTCCGAAAACCCCGAGCTGTATGCGGTGTTTCCCTACCGGGCCTACGGGGTCGGCAAACCCGATCTCGATGTCGCGCTGGAAACGTGGGAACGGCGGCGCATCAAGCAAACTGGCGGCTGGCGGCAGGATGCCATCCAAGCGGCTATGCTGGGGCTGACCGACGAGGCCCGCAGGGATGTCACCAAAAACGCCACCCGGCAATGCCTGATTCGAGAGCCCGTGTACCAGGCGCGCTTCCCCGCATTCTGGGGGCCGAATTTCGACTGGACGCCCGACCAGTGCCAGGGCTCCGTTACCATGATTGCCCTCCAGCGGATGCTGATGCAGTGCGACGGTCGGGAGATCCGCCTGCTGCCCGCCTGGCCGAAGGAGTGGACGGCCAGCTTTAAGCTGCATGCCCCGTATCACACCACGGTCGAAGGACGGGTGAAAAACGGAAAAGTGATTGATTTAAAAGTGACGCCGGAATCCCGTCGTAACGATATTGTTCAATAGCGGTCTGCTTTCAGGTAAGTCCAGATATTTGCTATGCGAAGTCACACTCGGGGGCATCGCGCAACTAGACAGCAATCGGATGGACCTGTATTCTTTACAGAAAAGAGCTCATCAACCAATGAAAACAAGAGGATAAAGTATTCATGAATCGACGACAGTTTATCAAAACAACTGGGACTTGCGCGGGCCTTCTTGCATCGGGCTCTTTCGCCTTTGGTAAGTCCACGCTGAACGTCCCTTCGTATCTCAAAGGATATGAAGCGCTGTATGCGCAAAATCCGCGCCAGGCGGCATTGACCTGGTATAAGGAAGCGAAATTCGGTCTCTTCGTGCACTACGGTTTGTACAGTCTGTTGGAAGGGCACTATCAGGGCAAACACTCCAGGCCGGCCGAGTGGGTGCTGAGGAACGGCAAGGTTCCGCTTGCGGAATACGAGCGACTAGCTGAGCGCTTTACGGCGGAGAATTTCGATGCCGATTTTATCACCGACATGGCGCTCGAGGCCGGGATGAAGTACATCAATATCACGACCCGCCACCACGACAGTTTTTGCCTGTGGGACACGCAGACCACTGATTTCAAATCCACCAACACACCGGCCAAACGCGACCTGGTCGCGGAGCTGGCGGAGCAGTGCCGGCAGAAGGGCCTGGGGCTCTGCCTTTACTATTCACACGGCCGCGACTGGCGCCATCCGCATGGCCCCGAAAGCCTGTTCCCGGCCGAGAAGGTCGACTACCAACGCTATGTCGACTACATGAGTGCCCAGGTGACGGAACTTCTGACCAACTATGGTTCGATCGCGGCCATCTGGCTGGATGGCCTTGGGGGGGCGCGGAATACCCAGAAGGCAGCCGGGGGAAGGGACGTTCTCAACACTCAGGAGCTGTATGATCAGATTCACAGTCTGCAGCCCCAGGTGCTGATTTCCTACAAGCAGGGCTATCTGGGAACCGAGGATTTTATGGCGCCCGAGCGCCACTTTAAAGAGAAAGCGACCAAGCCCCTGGAGCTCTGCAATACCTTGCAGGGCTATTCGTGGGGCTATGACCGCCGGGATGAAGGCCGTCATCGCAAGCCGAAGGCGGTGATGCAAATGTTGGCCGATGCCAAAGCCATGCCGGCCAACCTCTTGTTGAACACCGGGCCGCTGCCGGACGGCTCCATTCACCCGGATGACGTCAAAACACTGAAGAGCGTTGGACGACGCTTGCGCGGGTAGCAGCAGACCAAATAAGTGTGGAAATCGACTATCGGTAGTCAGCCAAAAGAAGATCGTTTGAAAATTGGAGAGATCATTATGAATAAAAGTATCGTAGTATTAACGCTGGTGTCGGCTCTGCTGATGCACACGACAGTCAACGGAGCCACAGAAGTAAGAATTACTACCAGGCAATAAAATCGACATGAACGAACCAGACAGACGACGGTCAATCGCCGCGCCTGCTCCGCAAAACTAAGAGAGAGAAAGTATGAATAAAATGAAATGGTTTATGATGGCCGCGTTGCTCGCGGGAGTTGCTGAGGCGAAGCCCTCGACGGGTGGAGCGCAATGCGCTCCGAATATTGTCTATATTCTGGCGGACGATATGGGCTATGGCGATGTCAGTGTCCCTTCTGTTGATCGCGATATTGGGTCGGGCTAAGGCCGAAGCTCTTTTTGAACTGTTTTGAAAATTGGTAGATGTCCGGATAACCAACCGATTCTGCGATCTCGCTGATGCGGAGATTCACGTGGTACAGCATACGCTGGGCAACGGACATTCGTTTCCGAATAATGTACTTGCGGATGTTCGTATCAAACGTTGTGCGGAACTGATGACAGAGATGGCTGCTGGACATACCGGCCATGGTCGCCAGCTCATCCAGGGACAGGCGTTCTTTAAAATGTTCATCGAGATGAATGCGTATGCGATTCATCGTTGGAGATGCCGCTTGAACTGTATCATGTTTAAGTGCTCGACTGATCGAGTGGGCCCAGTTTTGAAACAGATTTTGCAGAATCACCGGATCGGCTGATTCGCCACCCTGCATTTCCTTAAACAATAAAGAGAGGCCCTCCTCCATCACAGAAGGATCGGAAATCTGGACGGGACGCTCCACCGGAAGCATGCATGCTGTCACGACCTGTTGTACCCATGAGCCCTCCACATGCATCCAGGAGTGGGGCTCCACCGCTCGTGCTTTCCCCC
>JAQXBA010000094.1 GCA_029252625.1 Opitutia bacterium
AAGAACATCTCGTAAACGACTATATTATGACTGCGCTGGCTGACTATGGGCCGGGGCTGGCACTCGAAGATTCCTAAATATATCTAATATGATTCATCAACTTCACCTTCTCTTACTGGCTGCATTGACTGCGACTTCCGTTGCCTGTGCTGCCTCGTCTGAGCGACCAAATGTGCTCCTCATTTTGACGGATGATCTTGGCTATCAGGATCTGAGTTGTCAGGGAGCGACCGATATTCAAACGCCGCATATCGACCGTCTAGCTGCATCCGGTGTCCACTTTACTGATGGTTATGTGACGGCGCCGCAATGTGGGCCGTCGCGTGCCGGTTTATTGACCGGTATGAGCCAGAGCCGATTCGGTTGTATGGACAATAAGAATGATCAAGGGCTGCCATCGGCGGATGTGGTGCAACTGATCTCGGAACAGCTTAAGGCACAGGGGTACACCACCGGATTGATCGGCAAGTGGCACGTCGGGTTTATGGAAAGTGAAAAGGAGGGGCATGCCACACGGCCAGGGCATCATCCATGGGAGCGTGGCTTTGATTACACGCTCAAGCATCACGGGGGGATGTCGCACCTGTTTCCGTATCGTGCAGATGGCTGGAAATGGATGACGAGTCGTAAGCGTGAACCACGACTACAGCAGAAACTTGTAGGCGAGGAGGCACCGACTTATTTGGACGGGCTGCCGACAGATACCTATTTGACAGATATTTTTTCCGATAAAGCAGTGGAGTTTATCGAAACGAATCAAGACGAACCGTGGTTTCTGTATCTGTCCTACAACGCGCCGCATACACCGTGCTCTGCGTCCAAGGATAAATTGCAGCAGTTCGCTGATGTGGAAGACCCGAAGCGCCGGATGATGGCGGCGATGATGAGCTCATTGGATGATGGGGTCGGAGAGATCGTGGCGGCCTTGAAGGCTTCCGGACAATTGGAAAATACACTGGTATGGTTTTTGAGCGACAACGGCGGTCCGACTGCGAAGAACGGTTCGCGCAATGATCCGTTCTCGGGCCTTAAAGGCGATGTGTATGAGGGCGGCATCCGTGTGCCGTTTATGCTCTCTTGGCCGGGGACGCTGCCTGCGGGCAAGGTCATTTCCGAGCCGGTGATCTCGTTGGATATTTTACCGACTTCGTTGGCCGCGGCTGGCGTGGAACAGGTGCCTGAAATTCATGAAGGTAATAATTTGCTACCATGGTTGACGGGGCAGGGGGATTTTCCGAATGGGGTGCTGTATTGGTCGTGGCGCAACAGCAACCAAGCGATCCGTATCGGCTCGTTGAAAGAGATCCGTAATGCACGCTCGATTCAGGCCTTGGATGGCACTCAGATTCCGAAGCACAACTTTGTCGATCTGGGGACGAATCCCACTGAGCTGGCAGGCGAGCATAGTTTAAAGAGCCCCGAGAAAAAGCAGCTGCTCGCTTCGCGATTGGATGCATGGCTGGAGCAATTAGAGGCAGACGCGCAAGTGCTGACGCCGAAACAGTAGAAATGAAAAAAAACAATGAAACGATTATACATACACTTTACTGCACTATTGCTTTCTGCGCTGGTTGTTTCAGCTGTTGAGCCGATCGACCCTGCTGTATTACCGCAGGGCACCGAGCAGGTGGATATTTATTTGCTGCTCGGGCAATCGAATATGAAGGGGCGCGGAGCGCTTCCTTTGGAGCAGAGCACCGACCCGCGCATCATTCACATGAACATGGGAAATGACCAGTGGTATGAGGCAGTGCATCCCTTACATAAGGCAGGTGTGCCGGATTTGATTGATGGCTCGGATCGAGCCGGAGTCGGGCCAGGGCTCGCTTTCGCTCAGGCGATGCTTGCTGAAGACAGTGCTACGCGTATCGCACTGGTGCCCTGTGCGCACGGTGGCTCGTGGATTCAATTATGGAGCAAGGGCGGGCGATTCTATACGCCTGCATTAAGACGCGCTAAGCAGGCGCTGTCCGATTTCCCAGAAGGCAAGGCGCGCATTGCCGGTGTGCTGTGGTTACAGGGCGAGTCGGATTCATTGGAGAATCGCTATGCAGTGTATGATACAAAGCTCACGGATCTGGTGCAGCGTCTACGCGCGGATCTAAACGAACCAGAGCTGCCATTTGTCGCCTGTACCATTGGAACCTTCATTAAGCCGAAGGGCAAATATCTGTATGTAGCGGAAATCAATGCCGACCTGTTGGCCTTGCCTGAGACCTTGCCGTTTACCGCATGCGTCGATGCCCGCGATTTAAAGGACGGTCACATCGGTGACTTTATGCACTACAATACCGCTTCCCAGGAAGTGATGGGCGCACGCTTTGCCGAGGAATTTAAATCGTTAATCGTAAAAGAATGAATAAATTTTTGATCAATTTTGTGGCGTCTTGTTTCGCCGTGCTGTCAGTGGTCGCAGGTGATTTCGAGTCCAAGATCTGGGCTTCCTTCGATGCGAGCGACCCGGTGCCGACCGAAACGTTTAAGGTTCGCGACGGAGTGGAGGTGCATTATTTCGCGCCCTCGACACCGCGTGTTCCG
>JAQXBA010000103.1 GCA_029252625.1 Opitutia bacterium
TGCCAACCCTCGCCCTCTTTCCAGAGATCCGATGCCACTGGCTGACGCGAAAGCACTTGCAAGGTTAGCGGCTGGATAAACCGACAGGCCGACGCCGTCATCACTGGAAACACCTTCGCCCCCGCTTCGGTCAAACGACTGGTAATATCCGCAGCCTTATAGGCCGCAATCGATCCGGTAATGCCCAAAATAATGGTGCGATTTTTTAAGTCTAAATTCATATCTACCAAAGTCATTAGAATCTAAGAGGATTACCTCTCACAAACAAGACTCAAGTAATACATTCTCGACAGTCCTCGAAGCAAGCACGCGCTTGACAGAGGGGAAATCCGATGAATGCTTTGAATAGATGTACGTTTTTTTCGTAGAGACAACACTCCCCCTAGGAGCACTGGAACTTCTCCCTATTGAGGGAATGAAGTAACACGTCTGCGGGCTCAATGTCCGCACTTAATAGTTAAGCGAGCCAATGCTCCCACCACTAAAATACCGAAGCGCTGCCAAAATTGCGCCTCGATTTCCGAAATAAACATCCCAGTATCTATCCGATTCCCAGACCACGACCATGCAAAAAGGCATTATTACCAAGTATCGCCCCAGTCAGCTAATCAATTTGACCGACCGCACCTGGCCGGACAATACGATTCAAACCGCTCCGACCTGGGCCAGCGTTGATCTTCGCGACGGCAACCAAGCGCTCGCGATCCCGATGAACGTCGATGAGAAGGTTGAGTTCTTCGAATTACTCGTTGCCACTGGCTTCAAAGAGATCGAAGTAGGATTCCCTTCCGCCAGCGATACCGAGTTTAACTTTATTCGCCGCTTAGTGGAAGAGAACCGCATCCCCACGGATGTGACCTTACAGGTGCTGGTGCAAGCGCGTGAGCATTTGATCCACCGCACTTTCGAAAGCTTGGAAGGCGTGCCCCAAGCCATCGTACACTTGTATAACTCGACATCGCCGCTGCAGCGACGCGTCACTTTTAACAAGAGCAAAGAAGAGATCAAACAGATCGCCATCGACGGCGCTCAATTAATCAAGGGACTCGTCTCGACACTTCCCGGCACCGATGTGCGCCTGCAGTATTCCCCCGAGAGTTTCTCAGATACCGAAGTCGATTATGCCTTGGAGATTTGCGAAGCCGTGATCGATGTCTGGCAACCCACAGAAGTCAACAAGATCATCTTAAACCTTCCCGCCACCGTCGAAGTGGCGACGCCGAACGTACACGCCGACCAAATCGAATGGTTCTGCCGTAACTTGAGAGCGCGCAACACCGCGATCATATCCTTGCACACGCACAACGACCGCGGCACCGGTGTCGCCGCCACCGAACTGGGCTTAATGGCTGGTGCCGATCGCGTCGAAGGCACGCTGTTCGGTAACGGTGAACGCACCGGCAATCTCGACATCGTGACCGTCGCATTAAACCTTTACACACAAGGCGTCGACCCCGAACTCGACTTTAGCAACTTGGAACACACCCGCGCGACCTACGAGCGTATAACACGCATGCATGTGCCCGACCGCCACCCTTATGCGGGTGACTTAGTCTTCACTGCATTCTCTGGCTCGCACCAAGACGCGATCAAGAAGGGCATGGACTTGCGAGAGAAGGATGGCGCCCCCGGGGCACACTGGCAGGTACCCTACTTGTTAATCGACCCAGCCGACCTAGGCCGCGACTACGAGGCTATCATCCGTATTAACAGTCAAAGTGGTAAAGGCGGCGTGGCATACATTTTATCTCGTGAGTTCGGACTCGATTTACCGAAGGTCATGCATCCCGAAGTCGGCCTCGTAGTGAATAACGCAGCCGACCAGGACAGCCGCGAATTAAAATCCGCAGAAGTGCACGAAATCTTCCAACGCGAATACGTGAATTTAAGCAGCCCGCTTGAGTTGCTCTCGATCGAGCGCGAGGACTTCTCCAGCACTGGCGAAGTGAGCATCGACGCTCATATCCACGTCAACGGCACCGCCCTCAGTATTTCCGGCCGTGGCAACGGCCCGATCAGTGCCTTTGTCAACGCACTCGTAAGCCAGGGCTGGAAAGACTTCACGCTGCTCGATTATCGCCAACACTCGATCGGCCGCGGCTCCGCAACAGATGCCGCTGCCTACATCCAAATCAAGCATGACGATGGCTCGATCTTCTACGGCTGCGGAATCGACGCCAACATTGAGATCGCGGGCTTACATGCTTTAGTGAGCGCGTTTAATCGTGCCCATGCAGCACATCCAGAATCACCTCTCGGATAGTCGCGGCGTCTAGGTTCCCTTCGATCAGGCGCTGCATCCCCGCCAGCTTGCAACGCTCCTTCGAGATTGTTTGCCCTTCCGGAACCACCCCCAACACAGCCTGCCGAGGCTTCGAGCCGAAGGAGGCACATATCTGTCTGGATAATTCGAGCCCCTCGGCCTCTTTACCCATTGCAATAAACACCACGTTATAAGGACGGCGATGAAAGGCATCGGCACTTAAGTCATAACTCGGCGCGTGGTGCGGCGCATAGCCCAACTGGCGACAGGCAAGTAACAGTAGTTCCACCTCAATAAAATCTCCGACCACCAAAATATCGCAGGGATGCTGTTCGGCGATACGCCCCACCACCTCGGCTAGACGAGCTGGCGGAGAGGGTATTTTAGCGACTGCGCCAATCATCTTGATACGTACCACAAAACCAAACACAGAACCCTCGCCCTCGCGACTTTCGAGCCAAATCCGACCTCCCATCGCATGCACCAAGCGCTTGCAGATCGCCAACCCGAGCCCAGTGCCGCCATACTTACGAGTCGTCGAAGCATCCACTTGGCTAAATGCCTCAAATAACAAATGTTGCCGATCTTGAGGAATACCAATTCCGCTATCACTCACTAATACCTCCAGATAGTCGTGATCGAGTTGATCGAGATACCCAATCCGCTCCAAGGCATCGGGACGACGCTCCAAGGCCAATTCACACAACCGAATAGGTCGTACGGCTATTTCAACTTCGCCCGCATCAGTAAACTTCAGTGCGTTTGACAGCAAATTCTGCACGATCTGCCGCAATCGTTCCATGTCGCCCAGGGCAAACTCTGTGAGTGCCGGATCTAAAGTCAGCCGAAGCTCAACATTGAGTTCGGCAGCTCGAATTTTAAAGAGCTTTACACAATTCTCAAAGCACAGATCCAACGGAAATTCCTGCATCTCCAAATTCAAACGGCCAGCCTCAATCTTAGAGAAATCTAAGATGTCATTCACCAGAAAGAGCAGGCTCTTACCGCTCGAATAAATCGTCTGCGACAGCTCCAGTTGCTCCTCGTTCAACTCACTCTCGATCAGGAAGTTCGACAACCCAATGATTGCATTCAAAGGCGTGCGAATCTCATGAGAGATCATCGCGATGAAATGACCTTTTGCCCGATTACCCGACTCGGCACGATCCTTTGCCTGCTTGAGATCGATCTCTATTTGCTTACGAACAGAGATATCCTGCATCGTCCCCATAATTCGAGTCGCACGACCGAACGCATCACGATCTTGCACTACGACCCGATCTTGCACCCAGATCGATTCAGCATCGCCCTTTAAGATGCGGTAATCGATCTCCAGTGGCTCGGAGCCATCATCTATGAATCGCCCATAGGCCGCTAACACTCGATCACGATCATCCGTGTGAATACGCTCCTGCCATTCCTTTTTATGATCCTCCACATTCACCGAGTCTAATTCCAAAATACGGGACCAATTTACATCACGAAAGATCTCACCACTGGCAAGATCCTGCTCCCAAAATCCCATCTCAACAGTATCCAGCGCCATACGTAAGCGATGCTCACTCGAGCGAATCTGCTCTTCGTAAAGGCGCAATGCCGTCTCATCAACCAGTAACGATAAGCTGCCCTCCCCCTCAGACTCATCAATATAGATTTTCAAAGTCAACAAGGTCATCGAGCTCGACCGTCCAGTATCATCGATCAAATCAACATGCTGATAACGAATCGTACCATCATCCGAACTGAACAGAGCCTCCCGATCTGCCTCCCACTGTTCGCCAAGATCAACTGGGGGCGCCTGTAACTTTGAACTCATAATCTCGGGTACGCTCATCCCAGAGAAACTCGCCCAGCGCTCATTGATAAAGACAGTGCGACCATCGCGCGATCGCACCCAAACACCTATCGGCAGTGCATCCAACAGCCGATGCATTAAATGTTCCCGCGCGTCGGCCAGCTCGACTGTGCGCAGATGATAGCCCACAACAATTGCACAAAAAAACGTAATCGAAATGAATACAAACCACACTCCGACCGCGAACAACAAATGCTCACTGAAAGAACCCTGCGCAAAGACACCAAGCTCAAACATCCACGCATGAGCTACGATCAACACTAACAGCGCTGCGATCGCCAACGCCCCGGCCATTTGGTAGCGAAGTCCCGCGCCCACTCCAAGCGCCATTACGAAGGGCAAAAAAAGTGGCTCCAGCACCCCACCCTCACCAATCGAATGCAATGCTAAGGTGAGAAATACCGCAAACACAGCCAAGCTGATTGACAACTCGACATAACGCCAGCAACGAGTATTTAGTTGACCCCTAAGAATTGATTCTGGCAGCTTTATTCGCTTCATTCCATTCGTCGACCTTGACAATGTTATCTTAAAATAGAGCATTCAAGATAAGCAAAACTCCGCAAGCCTTTAGCGACACAAGCACTCTTCCTACCAGCCTATTTGCTCAATTTTTCGACTCGCAGAGCCGGACTTAGACGCACCACCTTCGGCTTAACTCTAATAACTATGAAATTCTCTAAATACCACGCACTCGGAAACGACTATCTCGTCCTCGACCCTAAAGACGCCAGCGAACTGCCGAACAAACCAGACACAGTGCGCATTTGCCACCGCAACTTCGGACTCGGCTCTGATGGCATCCTCTACGGGCCACTTGCTAGCGACAAGGCCGACTTCGGACTGCGAATAATGAATCCAGATGGTAGCGAAGCCGAGAAGAGCGGCAACGGACTGCGCATCTTCGCCCGCTACCTTTACGACATTGGCAAAGTCCGTAATGACGCCTTCACTGTTGATACAATCGGTGGCGTCGTCACCTGTAAGATCAGCGACGGCGCCACCTCGATTACGGTTGATATGGGAAAAGTACGCTTCGCGATGGACCACATACCGGTCGATGGCCCAGAACAAGCGGATCAGGACATCGGCCAACAACTTAACATCCACGGCACCGACTACACCGTCTACCTTGCTGACATCGGCAATCCTCACTGCGTTGTGCCACTGACTGAAATCTCCGAGAAACTTGCCTGCGAAGATGGCGCGGCGATCGAAGTCGATCCGACATTCCCCAACCGCACCAATGTGCAATTTCTAAAAGTCATCGATCGCAACAATATACAGATTGAAATATGGGAGCGCGGCGCAGGCTACACCCTCGCATCTGGCTCCAGTAGCAGTGCCGCCGCAGCGGTGGCTCATCGAATTGGTCTCTGCGATCGCGCGATCACTGTACACATGCCCGGCGGCAAGATTTCGATTGAAATCGGCGACGACTACGCAGTTCGCATGACAGGACCTGCCACCCGCGTAGCTGACATGGAATTCGACCTAGAAGCCTTCGACTTCAGCGAAAAAGTCTAAAGAAAGTCTAACAATACGCATCAAAGGGCACTCATCGGTGGGCTTTTTGAGGTTAACCAGCAATCTCACCGGAGGGCACTTGATTTTTGCAAAAATGCCATTAGCGTCCCGCTTTCAATTTCAAACCAATCAAAGACATATTATGAGCACACACACTCCCGAACGCCACGAATTCCAAGCGGAGGTCAAACAAGTCCTCGATATCGTGGTGCACTCCCTCTACACAGATAAGGAAATCTTCGTCCGTGAGCTAATCTCGAACGCTTCTGATGCCACCGAGAAGCTGCGGCACACGCAACTTTCTGAGACAGACATCTTCGATGCGGATCTGGATCTAGAGATCCAAGTCACCTCCGACGAAGAAGCTGGCACGATCACTATTCAGGACTTTGGGATCGGCATGACCCACGGCGAGCTCATCGAGAACCTCGGCACCATCGCACACTCCGGCTCCAAAGCCTTCCTCAACGCCCTCAAAGCAGGCGGCGAGCGCAACGAAAACTTAATAGGCCAGTTCGGCGTGGGATTCTACTCGGTATTTATGGTCGCCGATTCCGTCAAGGTCTACACCCGCACCTGGCAACTCGAAGGCGACTGCCTCTGCTGGTCCAGCAACGGCGATGGCGCTTACGAAATCGAGCAAGTCGAAGGTGAACGCCGCGGCACACGAATCGTCTTCACCCTCAAGGATGAGTATAAGGAGTTTGCCCAAAAGGATAAACTCGAAGGCATCATCAAACGCTACTCCAGCTTCGTGCAGTTCCCTATTAAGGTCGATGGCGACGAATTTAAGACAGTTCAAGCGCTCTGGCTCAAAGGCAAAAGCGATATCACAGACGAGGAATACAAAGAGTTCTACAAATTCCAGTCCAACGCCTTTGACGATCCACGCTTTTGGCTGCACTTCGCTGCCGACGCCCCGATTTCGATTAACACGCTGCTCTTCGCTCCAACTGAAAATCAAGAAGGCTTCGGCTTTGGTCGTATGGAGCCAGGCGTCGCACTCTATTGTCGCAAAGTCCTGATCGACAGTGAACCGAAGAACTTACTCCCCGATTGGCTTCGCTTCCTGCGTGGCGTCGTCGATAGTGCAGACTTACCGCTCAACATCTCCCGCGAGTCTATGCAAGACAGCGCGTTGATTCAGAAGCTCAACAAGGTCATCACCAAGCGCTTTCTCAAGACACTCGAAGAAAAAGCCAAAAAAGAGCCCGAAGTATATAACGATTTCTGGAAATCCTTCGGCGTCTTCCTCAAAGAAGGTGTCACCTCCGACTTCACGCACCGTGACCAGCTATTGAGACTGCTACGCTACGAATCTTCCTATAGCGAAGAAGGCAGCAGCACTAGCCTCGCCGACTACTTATCACGCGCGCCCGAAGGCCAAAAAGAAATTTATTACCTTTCAGGCGCCAGCCGCAGCGCGATCGAGACCGGACCCTACTTCGAAGCCTTCAAGGCGCGTAATGTCGAAGTGCTCTACCTCTATGAGCCGATTGACGAGTTCGTAATGAACCACGCCCGCGCCTTTGAAGAGAAGAGCTTTATCTCGGCCGACGCGGACGGCATTGACCTCGAAGCTATTGCTCCAGAGACAGACACCGACAAGGAAGAAGCCTTGGCAACCGACGCAGTTGAAGGGCTTTGTGCATTCATCAAAGACAAGCTTGGCAACGACGTCAGCGAAGTCGCGGCCAGCGACCGCCTCGTGGGTAGCCCTGCGATGATCGTCAACGGTGACAAGATGATGACTGCTCAGATGCGCAAGATGATGAAGGCCATGCAGCAACAGCAAGGCGATGATGCCGGCGTGATGGGTGCAGAGCCACCCGTCAAACTGCAAATCAACCCCCGCCATGCATTGGTGAAGAATCTCGCTGAGTTGCGCGGTTCAAACGAAGACCTCGCGAAGTTAATCAGCGAGCAACTCCTAGACAATGCTCGTGTCGCAGCAGGGCTCCTCGAAGATCCGTCTGCCATGATTCAGCGTAACTACAAAATCCTTGAGCAACTCAGCTCGAAATAAGATGTTTTGATGCTTGTGCTCAGCAATTGAGTGGGGGCGACCCGCGCTTAATAATAGTTACCGTGGGCAGGTCGCGCACACGCCTTTAACTGTAAATAACGGCAAAGCGCGTGACTACAAAATCCTAATCTACAGTGGCATTTATGATTAATTTCGCGATCTCGGCACTCAGCTAAGAACACTATATAAATGCTTACAACAAAACACCGCCTTTCAGCCGAAAGGCGGTTTTTTTGTAAATACTAGACGGACTGTGGATTAATCGCGGTAGCCAGGGATTTCACCAGACTTGTATTGGTCCATTAACAAGCCTTCATTGTGGGCGTCATGAGACCCGGCCATGTCCGCGGCTGGGATTGAGTGTTCAGCGCTTTTTCCCGCAGAGGCAGATGCTGCCTCATCGGTGGAAGCACAAGCAGTCAGAAAGAAAGTGATACCAAGAAACGCTAGGAGTTTTATAAATTTCATAATTTTAATATTAGTTGTAGTTTAAATAACTATATTATGATTTTTCATAAAAATGCAAATTCGAGGAAGTAGTTTTATTTAAATCCGTTAAATCTTCAATTAAGAGTATGACAGCTGGCTTGCCTTCAGGACCAAAGTGCCCAATCTGAATATGCAGCAAATTCACTCTTATTATGCATAAAGAGATAAAAACCGCACCGCTGATATTTCCTCACTTTAACCGTGAGCTGAGTAGGCTAGTAGTAAAGCAAGGTTTGCTCAACCAAGCGAAAAGCTTGAAGCATCAATTCGTGCACGCCTTAGCTACGAGTGGACTTCCATTTTGTGAATACCAGGAAGTCCGACAGACTCATATCCTAATCGACCCTTACACTCTCCGTATGACACACTAATTTCTAATTATCCTCGCTGTGCCCAATAAACCGACATCTAAGCGCACCTCCAAATCCAGCAGGCGCAAGACACAACAACAGACACATTGGACCAAGCACTGGCTGACGCGAATCATCGTGGCTTTAATCACTGCGGCGCTGGTCAGCCACTACTGGCCACAGCTACGCAGCCTCACCGACATCAGCAAGTACTCATCAGTACGCGCGATCAACGGCACCGCCGAACTACAGATCGCGCTGGCCCGTGCAGGATTCTCCCCCGGCTCCATCGATGGTGCCTCCGGTGCGCAGACCCAAGCCGCCCTGCTCGCCTATCAAACCAGTCAGGGCTTGCCACGCTCTGGCATATTCGATCCCGACACAGCGCAATTCCTGCAAATCCAAGAGCCGGTCTTTACCACCCGCCGACTCGGAACGGAAGATTTTGCCGCAATTGGTCCCAAGCCGCAAAGCTGGCGTGGCCGCTCCGAGCTCGACCGAATGCACTACAACTCCCTACTGGAAATGGTTGCCGAGCAAGCCCAATGCGATCCCGACTACATCACTGAGCTGAACCCCAGCATCAACTGGCATCAACTGGCTGCTGGTGACAGCGTGCGTATCCCCAACGTACCCCCCTTCCGCGTTCAACCAGCAGCTGGCTACGTTCAGATCACCCTCGCCAAGCGCACACTGAGGGTGTTCAGCGCCGACCATCGCCTGCTGTTCCATTGCCCCGTCAGCATCGCCCGCCGCGTTGATAAACGCCCCAGCGGCGAACTCCGCGTTAAAGTTCGCGTCGATCAGCCCAACTATACCTTCAACCCCGCCATCCTGACCAGCACTGCACAGCGTGAAGGCATTACCCAAAAATTCATGATTCAGCCGGGCCCCAACAATCCCGTCGGCACCGTCTGGATCGGTCTAAATCTACCCAGCTATGGCATCCACGGCACCCCCGAACCCGAGAAGGTCGGCCGCACCGAATCCAGCGGCTGCTTTCGCCTCGCCAACTGGAATGCCCAAACCTTGCTCGACGCCGTGCACGTCGACATGCCGATCTACATTCAACCGTAGGCTAATTTTGATACCTGAGATGCTCGGCCAGCTTCAATTCCACTTTTCTGATCTTCAACTTAATCGCTTCTATGTCATTAGATACAGTCCGACGTTGCGAGTTAGTCTCCGCCGCAGGAAGTCGATAACCCCGCAGCAACCTTAACTCTTCGTGGAGATCCGCCAGTCTTTCATTCATGCCACTAATGTGAAGGTCTTTGATACTTATCTGAGGCGCAACCTCTGACACCTCTAGAGCATTTTTAATCCCGTCGTTCGGATACATGCGGATTAAGGCCTGCGTAGCCAAATCCAAGGAACTAATTGGATAGACAAACTCTTGGCTGTCCTGCCGTGCGAACTGAATGTGCGTTCCACTTCTAGCAAGCAGAGTCACCAGCATCTCTCGATCCGCGGCGTCTTTTATGTTTACAGTGGCAGGATAGCTATACACATGCCCGTCATCCTGAGCTCTACTGAGAAACGCCCGATCATATAGCATCGAGCCCAAATACCCCACGATTCCCAAAAAGATTATGCTTAATACTAAATTTCGCATGAGTTGATTACTAATCCACGTAACGAATGAATCAAAGCTAAAATTAGTATTTAATCTTAACTCTAACAAAAGCTAATAAGCGATACATTTTAAAGAATCGGCTGCAGCGAGTCAGCGGCTTGAGGACAGATTATCACCGAGCTCAAATAGGCCCTAAAGGCCTTACCTGAATCGAAAAAACTTGCGAACAACAACACAGCTCGAAAACAGAGCGAATCGCGTTCGATCTGTTTTTGCATTTCCTAGAATAGCTACTGATTGAAACAAAAAATACGTACACAGTATTAAATACTCTGCTCCATACCCTAGCCAGTTGTGCGTAGACCTGCAGCGATCGCATTGACCACGCGCAACAGATTGTCGGTGGTCGCGGAGTCGAGCTGGTCACTTGCTCGTGCCTGTTGCAGTAGATCAATTTGCTTTTTATGCAAGGCGGCAAGTGGCACGTCGCGTTCAGCCAGCGTCTTGCAGAAGCGCGGGCGACGTTCAGGCAGTGATCGAGTGAACAATTTACTTAAGTGCTGAACGGTTCGTGTGCGCTCGTCGATAATCTGGCCGAGGATGCGTTCGCGTATAGCCACGTCTGTTACCAGATCGGCATAGGTACGCATCCATTCCTCATCGGAACTACTGATGCTACTTTCGACATTATAGAACACGTAGCGTAAAAACGGAGTGGCTTGTAGATTGTCTCGCAGTGCGCTGTAAGCTTCCGGCGCTTCAGCTTCAAGCGCATCCAAGGCACTGCCGACACCATACCAACCGGGGACGTAGAAGCGGGACTGATTCCAGCTAAATACCCAAGGGATCGCGCGCAGGTCTTCGATACTAGTCTTGCCAGTCCGACGTGATGGGCGCGAGCCGATACGGCTTTGCTCAATGGCGTCGATCGGTGTGGCTTGTCGGTAAAAATCAATAAACCCTGGGGCTTCGAGCAACTCGCGATAGGCACTCCTGGAGCGCTTCGCCAAGGTCTCCATAGCGTCATCAATCACTTTGTTGGTGGGTTGCTTCGCAGCGAGCAATTGCGCCCCAAGGCTACCAGCGAGCAGCCATTCGAGGTTAGCTGTCGCAGTGGCTGGAGTGTTGTATTTCTGTGCGATTACTTCGCCTTGTTCTGTCACTCGGATACCACCATCCAGAGAGCCCTCGGGTAAAGCTTCGAGGAAACGGTGTGTTGGCCCAGCACCCCGGCCGACAGTGCCGCCACGACCATGGAAAAACGCAATTTTGACACCATGATCTTGGCCGACGTCAAACAGCTTACTCTGAGCGCTCTTTAAAATCCATTGGCTGGCGAGGATGCCGGTGTCCTTATTACTATCGCTATAGCCGAGCATGATGATGAAGCGCGACTTCGTATCCGGATCACCAATACGTAGGCTATGACGCGTGCAAGGGTGCGAGAGGAATGCATCTGAGATACCAGGCCCGCTTTCGAGGTCTTCGTACGTTTCGAAGAGTGGTACCACCGGCAGTATACAGCGGAGTTGCCCCTCTTCTTGGTGAGTAAGGCCGACTTCTTTCGCGAGTACGTAAACTGTCAAAAGGTCAGCCAGGTTACGCGTCATACTAACGATAAGTGCACCCACTCCAGCAGAACCATGCTTGCGAATGTGCTGAGCGACGACTGCAAGCGTGTCACGTGCTTCAGTCGCTTCCTTCGGTAGCGACATCGAGGCATGCGTCAATGGCCGCGGAGTCGAGAGTTCATGATTGAGAAAAGCGATTTTCTCTGCCTCTGACCAACTGCTAAAATTCTTGGCATCATCGACACCAGCCGCAACCATCATTTGGCTGAGTGCGTTCTCGTAGAACTCGCTGTTCTGGCGGATATCGATACGCGCGAGATGTAAGCCAATACTGTCGAGCAAACGCAGTAAAGGGCGCACACAGCTGTTGGCACTACGTGTCGCGTTGGCTTCATTCAACCATGCGGAGAGTTGATTCAGATGATCGCGCAGTGCTTGTTCGGTCAGCGTGTCGATCTGTTCAGAGAGCAGCGTCACATAACTGAGCCACGGCTCTTGCGTGCGAGCCTCACCGCCCCAGGCCTTAAGCTGTTTCAACAAGGGCTTTGGCACTTCGCTACGCACCTCTGAGAAGGTCAGCCTCTGCGCGAGCTCTTGCAGGCGAGTACGAATAATCTGCACTGCGGTGCTGCGCATCGTTTCAAATGTCTCTGCAGTCACTTTTGCAGTAACCAGCGGATGGCCATCGCGATCACCTCCGACCCATGAGCCGAATTGCAGATGTGGCAGTTCTTCAAGCTGAAGTGGCGCTTCCTCAGGCCATGTCTCGCGCCAAGCGTAGTCGAGATTTTCGTCGAGACGATTGAATACCGTGGGGAAGACTTCGCGTAGATAATAGAGAAGATTCTCGAGCTCGTCCTTAACCTGCGGCTTGTGCATGTAAATCTCGCCAGTCAGCCAGAGTCGCTCGATAATGGCGCGTACTTGATTGGCATTTTGTTCGGCTTCACGCGGACTGCGTTCGCCTTCGCGATGGCGCAGCAGGCGCACGATTTCACGGTGAATTCCGAGCACCGACCAGCGTTTCGCTTCGGTCGGATGTTTGGTAAAGACAGGCTCGACCCACAGCTCGCTGATTTGTTTACGGACCGTATCAGGTTGTATACGGGCGTCTTTGAGACGACTCAAATAATGCCCCCAATGCCCTGGCTCACAGGCGACACCGAGCGTGGCTTCGCGCGTGCGACGCATGCTGTTGGCAACATGCTCTTCTGCCAGGTTGAGAAGCTGAAAATAAAAGGACACTGCTTGCACACAGGCATCGTCCAAATGATCGGGAGAAACCTGTTTTAGTCGGCCTTTGATTAGACCAGCCGCCGGCTCCTGGCCCATTGATTGAAGTACATCCACGAAAGCATCGACCAGAAAAGTGTGTTCAGCCTCGACCTGATTGAGGCCCTGTTCGACAAGTTTTAAGAATTTTTGATTGGTCGTTGTTTTCATTAATAAGTCTTTGCTGCGCATATTAGGCATCTTGATCCATCGATGCGGGTTGGCATTGGGCATAAGCATTAATTGATCCAGTCCGTCTCCCGCATCAATTAATGCAATAGTTTGATATTAAAATAGACTAGAATGCCCAGAACCAAATTTAATTAGACCGAGATTCCTAGCTTGTGTTGAGCTTCGAGGCTAGACCCACAGCCAGTCGTAGTCGACAGCGTCTGAAAGCCCTAACCTAAACTAGCCCTGATTCGAGAGCCGCTTCGACTTAGTCTTCAGCCCTTTAATCAGCTTCTTCACCTTCTTGCGTTGGTCTTCGCGGACGATATAGCCGATGCACTTATCCGCTCCGCAACCGCAGGGGTGATCCAAAAAATGCTCCATGTCATAGCCGTAATCATATACCAGTTCTTCGCCCTGCTTGATGTCTTTACGTGCGACGACCCAGATCTCCCCTTCGCAATTCAACGCTTCGCAATTCCCATCGCAGGAGTGATTCATGTAACGCGCGGGGTTCTCACCCAAACGCCCATCGAGGTCCCAATCGTCATCGAGCTCGAAAATATATACCAGGCCCTCGCCACTAGTGCGCGCTTGCTCCTCCCACTCTAGGGCGCGGCGATTGGACTCTGCTTTGCAGATCTTTTCTCCGACGTACTGAATAATATCGGCGCCTGCTTTGATATCACAGGTGGCAAACAGGCCACGTTGATGAATCGAGGATTGGTCAACTTGACAGAGCGGTTGGTCTGACATGGAAATAATGAATCTTAAATTTATAAAATTAAAAGATCACTCCGCCTTGAGCCCACGACTCATTAATGCCTGCAATGCAGACAACGGCTCTTGCCCGCCATACAGGATGGCGTGGATCTGTGAAAGGATCGGGGCATCCATGCCCCGATCCTCGCAGAGGCGCTTCATACAGTCTGTCGCACGATAGCCTTCGACCACGGATTTTTGACTGCCGATGATGGACTCAGGCGTCTCGCCCTGCCCTACGCGTTCGCCAAAGGTGCGGTTACGGCTCCAACTGCCAGAGCAGGTCGCCACCAAATCGCCAAAGCCGCTCAGGCCATAGAAAGTTTCCTTCTGACCGCCGAGCAATTGCCCAAGCCGCACCAGCTCATTGAGGCTGCGTGTAAGTAGCGCTGCCTTAGCATTGTCGCCCAGCTGCAAACCGTCACACATGCCCGAAGCGATGGCGTAGACATTCTTCAGTGTGCCGCCCAACTCGGTACCGCGCACATCGTTCGACAGATACGCGCGCAGTGAGCTATTACTAAAGGCTTGTTGATACGATTCCGCAGCCGCCAAGTCTGCGTCCACTGCCAGCGTCACAGCCGTTGGATTACCCGCAGCGACCTCACCTGCAAAGGTCGGTCCAGACAAGGCACCGCATGCCACTTCTGGGAAAATCTCATTCACAATTTCGGACGGCGTCTTAAAGCTGTCGAGTTCGAGCCCCTTGCACATCACTAGTAACAGCTTCAGCTGCCAGGCGACATCGCTCGCAGCACGCACGCGCAGGCACAAGTCGCGCAGCGCCTTTGAAGGACAGGCGAGAAAGACGACCTCCGCTTCCATCAACGCCGGCGCAAGCTCGCAACCAATTTGAATCGAATGCGGCAGCTTATAGCCCGGCAGGTAATCCCTATTTTCACGCATCGAGGCGATCGTTAAGGCGTGCTCGATACGGCGAGGGACTAAAGTCACGGAATGTCCGCAACGATCTAAATGCAAGGCCATGGCAGTGCCCCAAGCACCGGCTCCGAGAATACAACAGTTCATAGATAGGAAAAATTTAAAATTAAAAAGTAGCGCGGAAAGGGTAAATCGAAACGGTTGCGCCTTGAAGAGTCGACTGCAGCCGGCACCCGTAAGGCAATGAAGAAATATGGATTAATACCGACTTCGGCAGCTTGTGGATATTATTAGGATGGGAATTTTCCGTTTTTGACGTCTTGGGTATATTCCGCGAAGGCGGCTGTCACCTGTTCTCCCAACTGCGCATACTGCTTCACAAACGAAGGCACATAACCGGCATTCATGCCCAGCAAGTCATTGGCCACCAAAATTTGCCCATCACAATGCGGACCACTACCAATACCGATCAATGGCACCGTCAGCGCCTGCGCAATCGCGCCTGCCACCGCGCCATCGACCATCTCGCAGATCACTGCAAAGCAACCGACCTGCTCCAATGCCAAGGCATCGTCCAGTAACATAACCTTCTCCGCCTCACTGCGACCAAACTTGCGATAGCCGCCGAGCTGGTGAAACTGCTGCGGCAGTAAGCCAATATGCGCCAGCACTGGAATACCTGCACGCGTCAGGCGCTCGATCGTGGGCGCCATTGCTGCGCCGCCTTCAATCTTGATCGCCTCAGCGCCGGCCTCTTGCATCAAACGACAGCACGCGCTTAACAGCTCGGCGAAGTCACCATGTGCGACCGCGAAGGGAATGTCGGCGACCACCAGTGCTTTCGGCTGGGCACGCGCCACCGCCGCGGTGTGGTGCAGCATCATCTCGAGCGTCACCGGAATAGTCGTCTCGAAGCCCAATTGCGTGGTACCAACCGAGTCGCCAACTAGAATCAGGTCGACGCCTGCCTGGTCCGCATAGCGAGCGACAATCGCATCGTATGCAGTAACAGCAACAATCGCCCGTTCACCCTTCAGTAGGGATATAGTTTGTGTAGAAATTCTCACGATAAAGGAATTTGCATTGATTAAAAAAGTTCAGCAGCCACAACTAATGCTCAACTTAGCAGTTTAGACAATCATTTGTCGACGCAGAGTTTATCACCACAAAGTATCGCAAATACCAGCTGAATTGACCGCCACCTCGCAATGATCCACCTTTACTACAAGTGGCGCTACCGCCGCTCCCAATATGCCGGAGCCTTCTCACTGCCCAAAGAAGACAGACAGGGACCAGGGTTTCGTGTTAACTTAGGCAGCTATTTAGCGCAACCATCGGTCAGAGGCCGCAACTTCTCGCATTTCGACCTGCCCAAGCAACGCAAACGCTGCTTGCGGATCGCAGTTACACTGGGACTGGTACTGACGCTGAGCTGGTTGATCGTTGAGAGTGCTGCGGCATTGGCGATTTTCCGCTAGATTCGAGCGTGATGAAGCGCCAGACCTGCCTAGCGAGAGAATCGCAAACCATGCTAGGCACACAAAAAGAGGCGCAACTCAGCGAGTTCGCCTCTTGAAACAGAGGCAATCGACAATGATTATTAGGTTCATCGTCGATTAGCGGGAAAGGCTTAGATAGACGTTGGATTTGCTTCTGGTTCTTGGGAGGGACGACCTCCGTGTCGTCCGGTACCGATACGGGAGAGGCTGACATGACTAACAGCCCATAAAGAATCTTAGATTTTCATGTTATTTCTAAACCGCTTGCGATCGACACGGAGGTCGACCCTCCCCAATAAAATAGCCGTCACATTGGCTCAGAGTGGTAATTCCACGGTAAATGACGATCAACCGATGATTAGACTGAAGGGTCGGCAGCATCAGCATTGAGTCACAACCCGGGCATGCATGACCGCGAGAAGATGATTATTTGAACCAACGAGCTTTGGATGCCTTAGGCCCAACGATGGCTGTATTAATTTTACTCTTATACTCTTCAGAAATCTCCTGCGCGCGCTTCGCTTCGATCGAATGAATTAGTTCCAGCTCATCGGCGGGCACTTCATAGCCTGGAATTTGCGCCGGCGTTAGCTGCATGACTTCCAACTGCCGTGGATCAATCACGTCCGCGTAGGTGCTGCCATCTGGATTCAGCGTTTTGGCGGTGAGGAAGATGATTAGGTTGGTCGAAGCCTCATTAGACACATCACTGCGAAATAGCTGACCTAACAAAGGTAAATCTCCCAAAAACGGAATTTTTGACTCATCCTCGTCTTCAGTCTCCGCAGTCAAACCACCCAGCGCAATCGTATAGCCATCCTTAATCGTCACCTGAGTCTTCGCATCACGCTTTTTGAAGATCCGGTCTTCCAAAATGGCTCCGCCCACATTGGTTGGCACAATGTCACCGAGCGCACTCACGACTGGGTGCACATCCAGTGTAATCATACCGGCCGCATTCACTGAAGGCGTCACATCTAATTCAATACCAACAAACCGATAGTCAATTTCACCAGTTTCCAATTGTCCTGTCTCATCGTTGACCGAGAACTCACGAATTGGATAATCTTCGCCAACCTGAAAAACCGCTTGTTGGTTATTCATTACCACCACAGTCGGATTGGAGACCAGTTTCGAACGATTTTCCGTCTGAATCGCAGTCAAGGTCGCTGCGAACTGCGAACTGGAAAAGACCGCAACCAGGCCACCGGAGGCGCCACCCGCAGCAATGTTCGCTAAACCATTGGCGTAAGAATCAACACCGGCAAACACGCTACCATTGGGAGTAGGGATAGTCTTCGTATCGAGATCATAGGGATGAGGGTTAAAACCAGGGTTACCTGAGCCCGCACCACTGCCACCGAGTAGATCGCCGGCATTTTCATTCAAATAAGCCCAATCGACACCGATATCCGACAAATCTCCATTTGTGACTTCGATGAATTTCGATTCTATCATCACCTGATCCGTCGCACGGTCCAAAGTATTAATTACCTCTTGAATCCGATTCATCCGCGACGGGCGCTCAGTAATCACCAGCGCGTTACTACGAACGTCGACTTGAATCTTACCACCAGCAGCGGCATCGATCAGTGGTGAGATCGAGCCTTGAATCGCATCGGCTCGAGCGTAGTTGAGAATAAAGACGCGGGTATCGACGGGCTCAGTAGTCAGCTCTGCAATACTCTTAATCCTAATAATATTACGATCCTCAATATAAGTGAAACCCAATGGCTCCAACGCGATCTCAAATACTTGACGCCAGGTAATATTGCGTAGCTTAACAGAGGTGCGTCCTTGTAAGGCATCAGGAATCACCAAATTTAAATCAAACAAGTCGGCCACATTACGCAGAATCGTGCGCACTTCCTCGTCAGGGAAATCAACAGAAATGGTCTCTTCTTCAGCCATCGCTACCGAACCAGGGCCCGACGTTTCCTGGCCAGGCAACTCTAGCAGCACTTCGGAATTACTCGGCAGTGCGGTGGTCGCCACAGCAAGGATCTCAGCTGCCTTCGCATCCACCACGACACCTGCAGTCGGCGCATCTAGAATCTCAACAACTTCGCCAATACTATCCAACCCTGCATCTAGCTCGGCCAGCACAGTTGGCCGCTGCGGCGCGGCGGCTTCGTCGGCCCTGACTGCTGCAATATCTCCAAAGCCGCTCAGCGCAGCCCTAGCCACCGGGTCGGGGACCTCGACTGTATCAGCGGGCGAAGTTGCAGCAGCTACTCGCGACGTGCTCGTGCCATCGGGCAGCTCTGGAGCTAAGACCTTTGCCGGTTCCGCGCGGATCGATTCGATCGGCTCAGCCACATCCTCGATGATCACCACATCGGATAGATCGATATCGCTCGGCGCAGGTTCGACTAGTACCACTTGCGCCCACAGAACGATTGGAGCAAGAAGCATTAAAGACATAAGGTAGTGCTTTTTCATAAGGCAGGAGGGTTGAGTGGACGAGATGAGCTTAAATTTATTGTTATAATATGAATCAAATTAAGTCGGGAATTACTGAGTGGACTCTTTGGTCACACCAGCAGACAGGCTGGATGCAGTATCGAACGGTAGCGCCAAACTGGCATCGCCCATTTTTAAGGTATAACCACGAGAATCGACATGCACCAGGGTGACAGTGAAGGACTGCCCCGCGACCTGCGGTATTTTTGCGGCGAAACTGGCGCCGGACTTAAGCATGCCGCCACCCTTGACCTGAAGATAATGCGTGGTCCCGTGAGCAAGCGTGCCGCTGACTTGCTTCGCCAGGTTGAGCCCGATCACTTTAAGAATTGAGGTGTCGTCATACACTAAAGAAGCGTCGATAAGGTCGGACTCCTGTTCTGCCAAGCGGGGGACAAATTCAACCACCTCCTTGAAGGCGTATGGATTGTCGAGCGCTTGAATGATGATCCCAAATTCTCCATTCGCTCGGTTCAGATGAGAATCTGCAACAGCCAATACGCGCTCACGCACCTGATAAGACAGAACACGGTCCTTACGCCCCGAAAGCTTAATTTCTGGCGTCGCGGCAAATGCATAGCCTCCGAGGAAGAGTTCGGTAGACAGCAATAGGAAACATGTTTTTTTCATAACGTTTTTTTATTTTTTTTCAGCAAGCACCACGACATGTAACTTCGCCAATAGAGCCTCGGGTGCCGCTCTTTGAGCCGTCGCGGTATATACCTCAAAATTAGCAATACGCGCCAGAGCGTTCACCCGCTGAATTTCATACATAAAGCCGATAATTTCCTGAAAAGTTCCCCCCACTCTGATCTCGTAAACAATCCCAGAATATAGCGACAGCTCATTTGGACCGCCTTTCATCAGCGTCGGTTGTTCGATCTTCAACTGACTCACATCAGCAATGGTAATATCGAGCTTATCCTCAAACGAATAAAAGAAATTAGTATTAATCGAGCGCTCATTTCGATTGAATAAACGCTGATCAATCGCAGCAACATAGCCCCGCAAGGACTCGCCATCTTGGTCTAGATTTCTCGAATCTGTAACGTTATTGTTAATCATCCGAATCTGAGCGATCATCTCAGTCTCCTGTTGCGACAAATCGGCGATCACATCTCCGCGCACAAAGACGACTATCACACAACCGATAAACACCAATGTACTAATAAGCGCTACAGGGTATTTCTTTAACTTAACAACAATTAGGTTCATCCCTCACCTCCTTTGCTTGGAATGCCACTGGGTGCTGGCGTCAATGAGATCAAAACTTGAAAAGGCGTAATCCCCGTCATCGCGTTGCGCTGCTGCATACTTTCATCGACCACGACTTCAAACCCAGCAGGGCTGAGTGATGGCGATGCTTGCAACATTGCTTTAAATTGAGTTAAGGCCATCAATCCACGAGTATCTCCGGTAATATTAATTTCGTATGTCATCTGCGACTTTGCCTGATCTTTTCCCTTCTGCTTGATCGTCGCACTCGAGAACATTACGCGCGAAAAAATCAAACCTGCTGGTTTGAGTCGTGCAAGCTCGGCCATTAGTTCATGCGCCACCAAGGGCGCACGGAAAAAACGCTGCAACTCCACCACGCTCTGGGCAGACTCGCGAAAGCGCTCACTTTCCTTTAAATTTTGATTATTATTAGTCTTAGTCTCGCCGATGCTTTGCTGCATGCTAGCAATCGAACGGTGTAACGAATAAGCCCGATACTCACCTTGCAGCAGGGTGAATCCGGCAATTAACATCAGCGCGACGGCAATGGCATTAATGATAAAATCAGTACGGACGACCTTGATATCAGGCAGTGTTGACTGGATTTTAAAGTCCGGACGCCAATATGGCTGTATATCGCGTTGTTTGCTCATTCGACAACTTCCTCCCTCAAGTGAAATTCTCCCATAAGACTAAAGGCACCGAGCCATCGAGACCCCAAATTCGCCACCTCAACTTCATCTGCCAACTTCACATTGAGACTCTCCAACCAGCCCTCAATATTCGGCTGCATAATCTCGACTCCCAAAGAGTCTGCTATGGTTTTAGCAATCCAACTTAGGTTTTGCGGCAATACACTCAGAAACACACGATCAATCGTCAGTCCCGTCTGCACTTCATAAAAGCCCGCAGTCGCCTGCAGCTCTTTGATCAAGCGGCGCAACAACTTCGGTCCCATTTCGGCAAAGTCAAAGGTGTTGGAGTAAAACAGCTTTCTAGCGGATGCCTCATCCTTCAGCCCTAACTCGCGCTGCAGCAAAGGATAAATACTATCCAAGCCGAATGAAACGGGCCGCGCGACTTTGACCTGACCACGATTTAGAATAAATACATTGGCAGACTGCGAAGTGAGCTCGACGCATAAAATTGGCGCGTTCAGGCGATTAAACCGCGCGTAATCACACACCCCACCTAGTGTGGTGGCGGTCGACAGTTCCAAGCGCTCAGGATAAATCCCATACGATAACAACTGGTCCTGTGCTTCTTGAAATGCCACCGATGGCCCTCCGCAGAAAACAAGTTGTTTAGTGAGGCCGCGGTTGAAGTCAAAGTCTGAGCCATTCCGAGCGTCTAATATTGAAACACTATTCACCGACGGATCGATATTGAACTCGGACTGTAGCACCTCTGATAAAAAATTCGGATCTTTTACCTTGTTCGACGATTCAGCTTCGTAATAGCGCAGAAACCGACCTTTCGGGTAAACGCCACAACGCGAAACAAAATAACTCGCCCCCTTAAAGTCCACGATCTGCTTTAAAAAAGCACGCACATCCTCAGCGCAACAGCCATCCGCAATCTGAAATTCGGCAACTTCCTCAACCACGACTGGCAGCATATAGCCTGAAGTTCTCACCACAAGAATGGAAAACTCAGAAACATCAATAAAGAGACCTTTAGACTTGGGTTTAAGCATCCGGCAGAAAAGAAAAGGAAGCAGAATATATCACTAATCATAACTAAGTCATCAATGTACCCACTGGGCAAGTACAAAGGCCATTAAGGCCCTGTGTCAGCATCGTTTAAAAAGTTATTTACACTATAGTATTTAATTTTTTACATATTGTATGCCCGCCACAGTATCGAGTCTCTATATTCCGGTTTCTACTGGACCTAACAGAACGGAGTTTAGGACTCACATCACCCTATAGCATACAAGCACGTCGCGTCTAATTAGGATCGACCAAACTGGCAGTATTTACAGACCTAATAGCGCTTCGATAAAATTAAAATTAGCCGCCGACTTAGCCGCGTGTTGGCAAGCACGAGAAATCACGCATCCACAGGTCAAGCAAACATACCAATCGCTGAAGCATCACGCCGATTCCTAGACTTGGAATATGCCTCAAAATAGGTGTAACTGATTAGACATACGAGAAGAGCTAATCAGGCGCGTACGACTCCGAATAAGTGCCACCAGTGCACAAAAAAAGCGGCCCTCTGGAACAGAGAACCGCTTTGGAAAATAATGACCGAGCGAATCGCTCGGGCATCGCCAAAAAAATTACCAAGCCTTCTTCTTATGGCGATTGGATTTTAAACGCTTACGGCGTTTGTGGTTGTTCATCTTGAGACGACGCTTCTTTTTTAGGTTACCCATGGAAATATTTGTACTGTGTGATTTTAGAAAAGGGCTAAAGAGTCGAAGAAATGCACTGGTGTAAAGCGTTTTCTGCGATTTTGAAAATTCCGGAGCTAAACCACTATCGCCTCCGCTTCGGGGAGGGCCAACTGCATGCGCTGCAGCATGACTCGAAAATGACGCGGCAACTCTGCTCGCAGTGGAACTGCAGCAACCGCTTCGCCAGATGCGGGCAAGATAACTTCACGCAAATGCAGCGCCAATCCATCCAACACTGGGAATTTAATTCCTGAAGTACGTTTATTTGGTAATAGTTCGCTCAACAGAGGTGCTTCAGGCCCAGCATAGAGCACATCACCCATCACCGGCAATTCATGCACCGCCGCATGCACGCGCACTTGGTGTGGACGCAAGAATGACGTCGTCGCCTCCCAGAGAGCCCAGCCTAAGTGAGACTCGGACAACAACTTAAACTCAGTCGTCGACTTCTTGCCCTTGGCGGTGGATGGAATCATTTTCGGCTTGGTATTATGCGGCAGCAACGGCGCATCTGCCACGACTTCCTTCGCGCCGCCCGCAGCCCTCGCCTTAGTCACAAACAAAAAGCGGTAACGCAGTTCGGCAGAGCCCACTAGGTTCTTTAGCTCAGTGAGGCTGCCACGATTCTTGGCAAACAGTGCCACACCGGAGATTGCAGGATCGAGGTAATACGCTGAGCCAAATAAAGTCGCTCCGCGCTTCACCAGCTCTGGCTTTTCAGCCTGGAGTTGCTTATTTAGCGCTGCATCCATGTCGGGCACACCCGCATCCCAAGGATGCTCACGCATGCCGATTCCAATCGGCTTCTCGACTGCGAGCCAGCCATCCGACTCGCCGATGACAGGCATACGAAAGGGCGCATCTGCCAACATACCAGGAGGAAACCCGATCGAATTCTGCTTACGTGCCTGACTCATAATACTTTTGGGCCTAGTAATACAAAATGCCCCCGGATCGACAAGCAATCCGAGGGCATATTAGAAAAAAATAATAAAACTACGCAGCAATCAACGCAGCACAACGTGCCTTATGGCGCGCAATCTTATTGTGGTGTACGAGGCCAGTCTTACCAGCCTTATCAAGAGCGGAGATGTAGTCCTTGCATACAGCTGCCAGTGCATCCTTGTCCTTAGCTTCAACAGCGGTTTGAACCTTCTTGGCAAGCGTCTTGAGACGAGTCTTGACCTGACGGTTCCGTAAAGTGCGAGTCTCCGTTTTGCGGATGTATTTGAGTGCTGATTTAGTGTTAGCCATGTCTATAAAAAAAGTTAGGGCGGGAAATTGCGTGCTGAGAAAAGAACTGTCAAGAGTGAAAAGGCAGAATTCAGGACACGGGGCATAATTCAGATCCCAGCCATAAAGTCTCTCAAAAGAGGTGTCGACCTCGGCGTGCTGTAAGCCGGATTTTGTCCGCCTCCCGCCGAAGCGTTTGGCTGTGCGTTCATTTATCTACCCCGCCGAAGCGAAGTTCCCGCCGAAGCGAGATGCGACATACCCGGAATCATAGACGGGCCGCCAGATTCCCTATTTTGCCTTGCACCGGAGTGGGTTTATCTAAGCCTCCATTGTTACCTTTGGAGCGGTGAGCTCTTACCTCCCCTTTTCACCCTTACCTCAGGCAAGCCCGAGGCGGTTATTTTCTGTGACACTATCCGTCACGCTCGGTTGCCCTCACGCGCCCCCGCTTTCACAGGGATTCCTGCCCTACGGTGTCCGGACTTTCCTCTCATCCCCGAAGGAACAAGCGAACGCCCACACGCCGAAGTCGACAGGAGCAAATTGCCCTGCCCATCGCGTAAGCGCAAGCGGTAAGTTGCGCCCGTTTTCGAGCGAACGTAACACTGCCATAATTCTGTTACGCTGGGGATAGATCGGTCAAAAGAAGTCCGTACGGCACAAACAATTTGAAGTCGCTGATGTTTAGCGTCATCAGCTCTGCCTTAGTATTGATTGCCACAGACGCGATCAAGCAATCGGCCGTCGAACCACGTCGCCGACCAGTCGCATTGTAAAGTTCAGCAGCCATTTCAGCGTTTCGACGCTCCAATCCGATAATTCTGGATTCAATCACCCGCAAGGCGCGTGCCCGATCCTTATCGAGCAGCGGCCCTCGCACATACTCGTGCCAGGCGACCGAACAAGTCGATGCCCGGGCTCCTCGTCGCAGCGACGCTTCAATTGCCTGAAACATCTTGTGATGAGGGTCACTCAGAGTAATCAGTGCATTGGTATCCAATAAGAGTTGATACATTAAGACTCATCCCTCCAAAGATCTTTACGCGCTGAATCAGCTTGCTCGATCATAGCGTGCACCGCCTCCGCTGGATGCAGCGGTTCTGAGCGAACTTCGTCAAAAACAGATAAGGGCCCTACGCTTTTACCGTCACGAGAAGCATCCGCATCCAAAGCCAAACGCAAGCCCTCAGCCACATAGTCTTTGATTTTTCGGCGCCTTAAAGCGGCACGCGACTTAACCTCACGATACAAATCATCCGGAACTTCCAAAGTCGTTTTCATC
>JAQXBA010000104.1 GCA_029252625.1 Opitutia bacterium
CGCCGTTGCCGATCACGGAGATCAACCTCTTCTTTCGTAACACCGCAACCCACGTGAAGCTGGTGAATGTAGATGCGTTCCACTTGCGGATAGTCCACCCGCCAGTCATCACTCAGAGCAATGAAGCCCGTCTCGTGCGTTGCCCCATCTCCATTATCCGATTCACCCTGATACCACAAAATCGCGCGGACTGCATTCGTGACCCCGGCCATCTGCGCCCGATACAGCAAGCGGCCATAGTTCGTGGTCCTATCTGCAGCATCCGCATCATTTCGCTCAAAGTAGTCGATCGACTGGGCGCCTTTAGCTCCGTTGAGAATCGCAATAGGAATGTTATGGGTATCGACTAAAAGAGACCCCATACGCAGCCCCCACTGTCCAACCCCTCCCTCGACGTCTCGGCTACCGTCCCCTTTTGCGGTCCGCCAGCTCAAGTCGAATTCCGTGATCGTGCCATCCTCACTGTTTAAGCCGAATGACCGGAGGAACGGATTCTCGTTCTCGCTCGCCGAACCGTTATACATCTGGGCGTCCGCATTCGACTGCCCCTGAATGATGAATACATCGCCCGCCACCACGTCCTCCACCCGGGTCACGGAGGTTTCAACACCTCCGTGCACGAGAAAGACCTCGAAGTCATAGTTGTTCAGTTCAGCAGCGATCACCGGCGCAAAGAGAAAAGGTGCCGCCCCATCCACGTAAACAAGCGCCTGCGACGTCTCGCTACTCAACACATCATCCCGATAGACTCTCAGGATAATCTCCTCAGGCGTGCCGACCACCACCTCGCCACTAATCGGCACCACGGCGGTATCGGTCGCGCGGTCGCGCGGAACAACCTGTAAATCCCTTGGCAAGGCCGTGTAGGTGAGGTCCCGAACGGGATCTGCTTGCAGCTCCACAAAGTCATAAACGGGTCCGCCTGATGTGGTATTGCTTGCGAGTACAGTAACGGTGTATTGCGTAGCGCTATCAAGCAGGGTGGTTACGCCAGGGGCAAAAAAGACGTTGACGAATTGCCCATTGGGATTTGTATAACTGACCGCTTGGGTGAAGATATTCGTCCCTCCATTACTGATGGTAACGCTAAGGTCGGAGGTAGCACTTCTGTTTTGTCCACCGCCAGACGCGTGACCCGCTTTGACCCTTAAAGAGGCGAGATGGTATGAATCTCCGGGTGTAAACGTAAAAGAAAAACCTCGCGAAAATACGTCATCTGCACCGACCATACTGCCTGTGGCGGTGCTGAATCCTGTCCCAACAGAGGTAAGATTAGAACTTGCTGAACTGGTCAAGTCGACATCCCAGCCATCATTCAAAGTCATGGTGTTACCAACACCCGAGCCTGCAATCGTGTTATTGTCGAAATGGTCTGATACAAGAACCGTCCCCGGGGAAGCCAAAGCGGCCCCGAAGATCATGGCGATGATGAGTGAGTAAATTTTCATGAGTTTGATGGCTGAGAAAGACTCCGCCATACAGCAGCATTTCTGTTGGCTAGGGTGAAAAGAGTTTTACCTAGAGGGCTCGTTATACACGCCCAGCCGATTTCCGTCTGTATCCAGTTTGGTGGACAAATCTGCTTCCCGAACATTCGTGCACACGCCCATCCCATTTCGGACTAGTTACGCAACGTTTGGGGACAAACGCCCTCCCAACCGTCGACAAAAAAGCCCCGACACACATGGTGTCGGGGCTTCCCCTAATAATATTATCCCCATAATATTATCCCCATAATATGAAATGCTAGCCTTTAGACCGTCGGTAGTTCGTAGCCCGCGCGGCGTGGGCGATCTTGCATGGACTTTGCTTCTGCGTCACCAAGGATTTGCTCTGCAGAGGGGTCCCACTCGATCGCACGGCCTAGGCGCTCGGCAACACCGGAGAGTTGGCAGATCGTGCCAGAGCGGTGCCCGACGGATGCGGGGCAAATGGTCGGCTTACGCGACTGCACGCAGTCGATAAAGTTAGCACGGTGGTTATTCGACTCATAGACTTGGATCGCATCCGCACCAAAGCGATGCTTGCGCAAATCAACTGGTAAGGTAGCGAGCTCGCCGCGACCGACGTGCACTTCGCCCTCGGTGCCGATAAAGCGAATCGAGCGGCCTTCATTCGGCTTCTTGTCGCGCCACACTGTAATGCCGTCCGCGTAGCGATAATGATGGTGTTCCGCGCCGTTGTAGCCCTGTGGAATAAATTCAACGGGACCCGTGTCGTCGCGTCCGAGTGCCCATTGAACAATGTCGAAATGGTGTGCGCCCCAGTCGCCGAACTTGCGGCTACCGTAGTCCCAGTAGCAGCGCCAGCCGCCACTATATTTTTGTTGAACGCGGTGCTCGGTGTAATCGTAAAACGGTGTGGGCCCGAGCCAGCGGTCATAGTCGAAGCCCTCCGGAACTGGGAGGACTGGCTGGTTTTCCGGTGGTTGCGGGAAATTGCCAAGCGCGCAGTAGACTTCCTTCACCTCGCCGATCAGGCCGTTACGCACCAGATTGGCGGCGATTCTAAAGTGGGCGGAAGAGCGTTGTTGCGAACCGACCTGAACAATGCGGCCGTATTTTTGTTCGGCTGCCAGCACGGCTTTGCCCTCTTCGACAGTCAGCGTCATCGGTTTCTCAACGTAGACATCCTTGCCCGCCTTCATGGCTTCAATGGCAATGGCTGCGTGCCAATGGTCAGGGGTGGCAATGCAGACGACGTCGACCTCCGGGTTTTGTAGGAGCTCTTCGTAGTAAGGGGTGGCTGCGACCGAGGTCGCGCCTTTTTTGGCGAGGGTATTGACCGCGTTCTTAAGATTGGTCGTGCGCACATCACAAGCCGCGACGGCTTGGACGTCCTTCATTCCGGCGAAGGATGCCAGGTGCCCTTTGGCGATGAGGCCAGTGCCGATAAAGCCAATGCCGATCCGTGAATTGGCGCCTGCTTTGTTGGCATTACCGAGTGTTTCGGCCCTAATGATACTCGGTGCACCGAGAAGAAAGCCAGTAGCGGCGATAGACTGCTTGAGGAAGCGACGACGAGGTAGAGAGTCTGTGGGTTTCATAAGTAGCAGCAGTATACTCCTTATCCCGACTTTCGTCTATCACGCGTTTGCGTGATAATGATATATTTATTCGGGACGGTTCGTGACCTGCATGGCCTTCGCATCCCACTCGATAGCCCACGATAAAGTGCGGCTAGTCACCGAGCTACATCACTGCCGTAACAGATGAAAAAGAGATAAAAAAGGGGGCATATCGTTTTGTTTATAATGAGTTCCTGATACGCGGCAGTTTCATTACCACGCGCAGCCCAAACTTGCCCATCACCTGACTCACTGCCAGAGAAATTCCGAAATTCAATCGGTCTGTACTCCAGACCTTGGTCGGGCTCGTATTCCTATTAGTCGACGTAGGTCGTCCCTGGAGCAACTCCCCAAGCACCTTGTGGTAATAGAGACTATTTGCGAATCTGGTAATCGGTCTGCTCAGTAATGAGTTTTTGAATACTTTCGAAGGCGGTGTTGACTTCCTTATCCTTGAGAGTGCGATCAGCGGCACGAAAACTCAAGCTGACTGCGAGACTCTTCTTACCTGCCGAAAGTCCTTCGCCTTGGTAGACATCAAACACGCGGACGCTCTCGCAGTTAAAGCCTGCAGTGGCTTTTTTAGCGAATTTGGCGACGTGATTTTGCACCTGTCCAGCGAGTACGGCTTGATCAACGATCAGTGCCAGGTCTTTTGCGGACGCGGGTTGATTACTGATCACGCTATGGCGTCCGCGCTTTGCTTTGCGCTCGAAGAATTTCGGCGTCATGAGGATCGAGCCCGCGATGACGGCTTGTTCAATATTCCAGCGATCCTTAAGAGTTGCGATATTGAGCAAACCGACGGTTGTTTCAAAGCCCATCTTAGCGAAGTCGCCCGCAGAAGCGGATTGACCACCCTGCCAAAGTTTACACTCAGTAATCGGATTGTAGTTGAGTTTGCTAGACGCGGTGCCGGCCAGATCGAGAATATTACCTGCGAGTGTGCGTGCGGTGTAGAAATCGGCGACTTCGCGCTGACGCCATTCGCGGCTGACATGATCGGCAAGGATTACAAAACTGACCGAGATGAGTTCGACCATCTCGCCCTGCACTTCGCGATAGACGTGGCCCCGCTCGAAGAAGCGAGTCGCGCCGGTGCCGCGGGCATTATTGAGCTTCAGGACGTCGAGGAGACCGGGAATAAGTGACGGGCGCAAGTGGCTCTGGTCACTCTGCAATGGGTTGTCCAAGGCAAGCACCTTGAATCCTTCGTCACCGAAGAAGAACTTGGTCTCTTCAGGATCGCGGAGCGAATACAGGTAGGCTTCGTCGAAATTTTGACCGGTCAAGTAATCAGCGACGGCGTCGTTGACGGTGTAGATACGGTGATCTTCGGTGCTGATACCACGAGCGACAACTGGAGACTCGGGGATTTTATCGGTGCCGTAGACACGGATGATTTCTTCGATCAAGTCGACATCGCGCTGCAAGTCTTGACGGAAAGATGGAATGGAGATTTCCCAATGAATGGAGTCGTCTGCGTCGTTGTGAATGGAAACACCGAGCCCGAGCGATTCGAGCACAGATTGCATTTCTTCGTCACTAATATCGAAACCGATGAATTTGCGGACGCGGTCAGGCACCAATGCGACTTCGGTAATCGTTGGTGGCTCAGCGCCCTCTTCGATCAAGTTGCCATCGACGGTACCGCCGGCGACTTCGAGGATCAAATCGACTGCGCGCAGCGATGCGTAAAGCACACCCTTTGGATCGACGCCGCGTTCGAAACGGTAGGAGCTGTCGGAAGAGATGCCGAGCTTGCGTGCTGTGGCGCGGACAGAGGTCGGCGCGAAGTACGCGGCTTCGAGCACGATGTCGGTGGTAGTGTCGTCGACTTCGGCATCCACCGAGCCCATGACACCAGCCACGACGAGGGGACGCTGGGCATCGGCGATGACTGCCATGTTCGCATTTAAAGTGCGCTCTGTTTCGTCGAGCGTGGTGAGCTTCTCTCCTTCGGATGCCATGCGGACGACGAGTTTGCCGCCTTTGATCTTGGCTGCGTCGAACGCGTGCAAGGGTTGGCAAGTTTCGTGCAGTACGTAATTGGTAACATCGACGATGTTGTTAATCGAACGTTGCCCAGTGGCCTCGATCGCATCTTTCAGCCACTTGGGGCTGGGGCCGACTTTCACGCCTTTGATGCACGTCGCGGTGTAATGTGGGCAAACTTCAGTTGCTTCGACTTCGACGCCGGAAATAAGTGCGTCGCCATTGGAGGCATTTTCGGTACTGGCTTTGACCGCTGGGTATTTCACGGCGAGACCAAAACGTGCGGATAACTCGCGCGCGACGCCGATGTGGCTGAGCACGTCGACACGATTGGGAGTGATCTCGAGGTTCAGAACGGTGTCACCATCGGTGTAGAGGTCGTTGACCGGTGTGCCGAGTGCCACGTCTTGATCGAGAATCATGATGCCGTCGTGGTCTTGGCCGACCTGCAGCTCTTTGGATGAGCACATCATGCCAGCAGACGGTTGGCCGCGTAGCTTGGACGCCTTAATCTTGAAATTGCCAGGGAGCACCGCGCCCGGAAGTGCAACCATGACGTGGTCGCCTTGAACGAAGTTTTTGGCACCACAGACGATGTCGTGAACTTCGCCCGCTTTGCCAGTTGAAACCTTGCAGCAGCGCAGGCGGTCTGCGTCTGGATGCTGACCGAACTCGAGCACTTGGCCAACGACGACGTTGTTAAGCTGCGGTGGACCGAGTTTTTCAATTTCTTCAATATCGAAGCCGAGTAATGGCAACACTTCTTGAAGGATTTCGGGCGAGTGCTCGATAGGATCGAGATCGATGTAGTTTTTAAGCCAGTTGTAGGAAATTTTCATTTCAAGGAAGAGTTATTTTTTAGCCACAAAAATGCACAAAAAATCACAAAAAATAAATAGTTTTAAACTACACTTTCCGTGTCTTTTTGTAGCAAAATTAATTAAGCAAATTGTTTGAGGAAGCGGACGTCGTTTTGGTAGTAATAGCGAATATCGTCGACTCCTTGTAGGATCATGGCGATGCGCTCGATGCCCATGCCGAATGCATAGCCGGTGTAAACGTCGGGATCGATGCCAACTGCCTTGAAGACTTCGGGGTCGACCATGCCGCAGCCCATGATCTCAAGCCACTTGTTGCTGAGCTTACCGAGATCCGGTGAAAAGAAGTCCATTTCGAAGCTTGGTTCGGTGAATGGGAAGAAACTCGGGCGCAGACGGGTCTTGGCCTTGGGGCCGAAGATCGTCTTCACGAAATGATCGAGCGTAGCTTTGAGATCGAGCAGCGTGACGTCTTTATCGACGTAGAGGCCCTCGATCTGGTGGAAATTCGCGCTGTGCGTGGCGTCGGGCGTGTCGCGCCGGAAGCAACGACCAGGAGCGACAATACGGATCGGCGGCTGCTGCTTGAGCATGGTGCGGATCTGCACGGTCGAGGTGTGGGTGCGCAGCAGGTATTTCTCGTCGGCGTGTTTGGCGACGTTGTTGACCTTTAATTCATCGGGCAGGTAGTAGGAGTCCTGCATGTCGCGAGCTGGATGGTCGCTGGGGATGTTGAGTGCGTCGAAGCAGTAATGCTCGGTCTCGACCTCAGTCGCCTCGGCGACGGAGAAGCCGATACGACGAAACAGCTCGACCATTTCCTCGCGAACCTGCGAAATCGGATGCAGCGTGCCGCGATTTAGGTCGGGGCATGGCAAGGTCGGATCGATAGCTGGTCCTAGTTTTGCGGCGAGTTCGGCCGCTTCAAGACCTGCGATGACTTCGTCAAAGGCAGCTGTCACCGCGTTCTTAGCTTGGTTGATCAGCTTGCCCATGGCAGGCTTATCCTCTTTAGGGACCTTGCCCATACTCTTCATCACTTCGGTGAGAGAGCCCTTAGGACCAGAGATAGTGGCCTTAAAGGCCTCAAATTCTGCGCGTGTTTGAATGTTGGGTGCGTTGTCCCGCACGCCCGCTACGATTGCTGTTAACTGTTCTTGCATGATTGCTACACGTTAAAGTGAATGGAGAGGGTTTCAACCTATGGAATTTTGTCGAGACGGATTTCGCGGTATTTTACACTGAAACGACCGCGAATTTCAGGAATGCGGTCGCGCGGCATTAGAAACGTTGCTGATGAGCTCAATCCACTGCACCTAAGTAGCAGGAAAGTTGCATACTGTAGATGTTCGCCGTGGCTCGACGGCTGGCCTTCAAGTCACTCAGTGCAGTCAGCTCCAACTAAAACGATTGCGTCCGCAGGCCTAACACAGCGAATAATCTTTTCATCCGGTCTACAATGATTCCTGAATATTACGATGTACTTGCCGATCATTTACCAGAGCACAGATTATGTCGCTATCGACAAGCCCGCTGGCCTGCTCGTGCACCGGACTCAACTCGATGCGCACGCGACTGAATTTGCACTGCAAGTCCTGCGCGACCAAATCGGCCAAGAGGTCTTCCTATGCCACCGGCTCGACCGAGCCACCAGTGGTATTCTGCTCTTCGCACTGAATCGCGAGGCGCTCTGTTTTGCACAGGCACAATTCGCAGAGAAAACCACACACAAAGAATATCATGCAGTCGTGCGCGGCTGGGCAGCAGATGCCGGCGAGATCGACTACGACTTGCGCACCGAGGACCACCCATCGAAATCTCAAAGCTCACAAACACGCTACTCCTGCGTTAAGCGTGTTGAGCTAGCATTACCTGTCGGACCTTATCCGAGCGCGCGGTTCTCGCTACTGAAGCTGATCCCACTGACCGGCCGAAAGCACCAACTACGTCGTCACATGGCCCATCTCCGACACCCGATCATTGGTGACACCTGCCACGGCGACAGCGCCCAAAACCGTTTTTTACGGCAACATTTCGGCGTGCAACGACTACTACTTCGAGCGACCAAACTGGAAATCGGCATACCGAATTCGGACACTCGCCTGCAACTGTATGCACCGCAGGCATGTGAATTCAATCAACTCCTCGAGGCGCTCAAGCTTTCGTAGCGCTGACCACGCTTGCCGAAACAGCGCTAAGATTCTCTACTTGAGCACCGCAATCCGAGGCGGCTACCAAGATAAATATTCACTACAGCGGACCTCATCGCTCGACAAGACATTTGCCCTTAGCGCAACAATGAGTGATCAGATCAGCTACAATTCGACCTCAGCAGAATCACGCCACAGATAATCCAAGCGATACAAATCACGCATCTCCTCGGTTTGTAGATGAATCATGAAATCAAACGCATCCACCACGATCCAGCCGCTACCGACTTCGCGGTCCTGCCCGAGCAGTTTCACTCCGGCCTCACTCAGCGCCTGATCCAAACCCGCCTTGATCGCTTTCACGTGGGGATTTGAAGTGCCTGTTGCCAAGATCATGTAATCTGTAATTGAGGAAGTCTCACGCACATCGAGCACGCGAATTGCCGCACCCTTTTTATCATCGATTGCGGTTATCGCGCAGCGAATTTCGTCGAGCGTAGCGTTTGTTTGGTTCTGTTTTGAAGTGGCCATATAAATTCTTACTGCAAGTTGCTATAAAGCTCCTGATCGGAAATGAAAGCCTGAACTGCGTCTGGCACCAAACCTTGTAATGACCGCCCCTCTCGGCAGCGCTGCCGAATCTCACTCGAGCTGTCACTCATTAGAGGTGCCTCGATCATTTGATAGCGTAAGTCCGGGATCAATGCAGGGAAATCTAAATGTGATCCGGCTCTAGCTAACACTAAAAAAGTAACCCGCTTAGCTAATTCCTCAATTTGATACCAGCGATTCAATTGTTCAAATTGATCCGCACCGACAATCCAGTACAGCTCGGTATCGGGATGGTTTACAGAAAAATGGCATACCGTATCAATCGTATAGCTCAGCCCACCCCGCTCCACCTCAGAATTATCCAACTCGAAATGCTCCTCACCTTGCAGTGCAAGTGAGAGCATCTTTAGGCGCAAAGCTGCATCCGTGAGCGGCGCGTGTGCCTTTAACGGCGACTGTGCTGCAGGAACAAACACCACTCGGTCGAGCTGCGCCTGCTCCAGCGCGTATCGCGCCACTTGCAGATGGGCACGATGCACTGGATCAAACGAGCCGCCATACAGGGCGCAGCGCCTTAGTCTCTTTTTATTCACCAGAGCTTTCATACTTTTAGTAGATTGTTTTGACCTTTAATGGATACTATTTGATAGCCTATACCACAATCTATGAAGCGCAATATGCAAACTGCTCCTACCACGTCCACTCACACATCCCTAGCCGAAACACTTGAAAACACTCTCGCCAGTGAAGATCAAGGCGGCCTCTCGATCGGCGAACTCACCGACGCTGTCGGCGAAAAGGGCTTTGGCCTGGTCCTTGTATTGCTGTCACTCCCCAGTGCCTTGCCTGTACCCGCGCCTGGCTACAGCACGCCGTTTGGCATCGCCATCGCACTTCTTGCTCTACAAATGCTAATCGGCCGCCAAACCGTATGGTTGCCCGCAAGCCTACAACGGATTCGAATTAAACCGTCGCTGGCGAAGAAAATGATCGGTGCAGTAAATAAATTCCTGCGTACCGTCGAGCACCTCATTCGCCCACGACAGCAATGGATACGCGCCCGGCTCGGGCAATCTGGCCTCGCCATCGTCATTTTGATTATGGCCTGCCTAATGATGCTACCGATCCCCTTGACCAATACGCTTCCGGCCATGGTTATTTTTCTGATCGGGATCGGCCTATCAGAAGAAGACGGCTTGCTCGCGATCGCTGCCTTCACGATCGGCTGCGTTGCAGTGCTGCTTTACGGCTACATTATTTACCTAATGCTGTCGCAAGGACCCGAGGCGGTTGACGGGGTCAAAGACTGGATCAAGGCAGGCCTCGGAATGGGCGTATAAAAAATCCCTGCTGAACGAATCAACAAGGATATTTTAAATTGGTAGGCCCACAGGGATTTGAACCCCGAATGACTGCACCAAAAACAGTAGTGTTACCATTACACCATGGGCCTATAAAGTTGGCGAAGAGTAGAAATGATTTACCACTCGTCAAGCCATCACTTTAATAATTTTCATAGTTTTTAAATTCAACCGCAAGTCCTGAATTGGACCAGCAACTTTGAAAACTATTTTGCACTCGATTCTCAAATCCATGGGTTGACGTCGCAGTCAAAACAGCGTTTAAAACCCCTTTAATGGATGAAGTAGATCAAACTGGCCAAAAGCCGAAATATCGCCGTATCATATTAAAGTTGAGTGGCGAAGTGCTGCGCAACACCGAAGATGGTGATCCCATCGACGCGAAAATCCTCAAGGATATCTGTCAGGAAGTCAAAAAAGTCGCTGATATCGGCGTCGAAGTCGGCCTAGTGATTGGCGGCGGTAACATTTTTCGCGGCCTCAATGGCGCAGAGATGCGCGGCGTCGATCGCACCACAGGCGACTATATGGGCATGCTCTCCACTGTCATCAATGGCCTCGCCTTCATGGACTGCCTAGAGAAGCTCGACGTCACCGTGCGCCTACAAAGCGCCATCCCAATGGATAAGCTAGCCGAGCCTTTCATCCTTCGCCGAGCCACGCGTCACCTAGAGCGTGGTCGCGTCGTCATCTTTGCCGGTGGCACAGGTAACCCCTACTTTTCCACCGACACCTGCGCGGCTCTACGCGCCAGCGAGATTGGCGCTGACATGCTAATGAAAGCCACTAAGGTCGATGGCATTTACGATAAGGATCCTAACAAGCACGATGATGCTATCAAATACGACCACCTTGAATACATCGATGCACTCCGCGACCGCCTCAGCGTAATGGACTCCACAGCTTTCTCGCTTTGCATGGAAAACAAAATGCCGATTCTAGTATTTAGCATGCGTGAGCCAGGCGCCATCCTTCGTGCAGTCATGGGCGAAGAAATCGGCACACTAGTAAAGTAACACTTATACTTTTAAATAATTTAACACCGTAACAAATATGGAACCAAAAGACATCCTCAAAATGCTCGCTGTCGACCTCAAGAAAGCAGTTGATCATACTCTCAATCAATTCGGCAGCCTACACACTGGCAAAGCATCTCCAACCATGCTCGATTCAGTCCGCGTGACCGCTTACGGCAGCAGCGTCACCTTGAAAGAGGTCGCGGCAGTCACCACGCCCGACGCCAAGACCATTATGGTGCAACCATGGGATAAGAGCGTGATCCGCGATGTCGAGAAAGGCATTCAAGAAGCCAACCTAGGCCTCAATCCGATGGTCGATGGTGGCATCCTCCGCGTGCCTGTGCCAGAACTGACTGGCGAGCGCCGCCAAGAACTGGCGAAGACTGCGAGTAACATGGCGGAAGATGGCCGCGTGCGCGTGCGCCAAAGTCGACGCGATGCACTCGACCTGTTTAAGGCTGCGAAAAGCGACGGGCTTTCCGAAGACGACTTCAAGCGCTACGAAAAAGAAGTGCAAAAAGAACACGACGATTTTATCGCCGAAATCAATCAGCAGCTTACGGCCAAAGAGACGGACCTCAAAAAAGTCTAGATATCAGAGGCCAGACATCAGAAGCCAGAGATCATAAACAAATTCCTGCTAACTCCTATTCTTCTGATCTCTACCCTCGATCCTCTGACCTCGTAAATGATTCCACTCGAACAGGCCAAGCGTATCGTCATCAAACTCGGCACTGGCGTCTTAACGTCCGGTATCGGTAATTTGGATACGGCTCGCATCGGAGCACTTTGTCGACAGGTCAAAGCACTACGCGATCGTGGCATAGACGTGATACTCGTCAGTTCGGGAGCCGTCGGCCTTGGCATGGGCAAATTGGCTCTAGCGCAACGCCCTAAAGATCTCGCGATGTTACAGGCCTGCGCTGCCGTCGGACAGACAATACTGATTAATACTTGGCAAAAGGGCTTTGATCCACATGGACTAACCGTTGCGCAGATACTCCTCACCCGCGAAGACCTGCGCGCCAAGCACCGCCACAATGCAGTTTTTAATACCATCGAACGACTGCTTAGCAATGGCACGGTGCCGATCGTTAACGAGAACGACACCGTCAGTGCCTCCGAAATAAAATTTGGCGACAACGACACACTGTCTGCCTTAGTCGCTAGCGTCAGCAACGCAGACCAACTCTTCATTCTTTCCAACATTCCAGGCCTCATCGACATGCAAGGCACTGGCGAAGTCGTGCCCTATGTCGAAAAGATGACTCCCGCGATCGAGGCGATGGCACAAGGCACCAAGCAAGTCACTTCGGTCGGCGGCATGATCAGCAAATTATCCGCCACTAAAATCGCTCACCGCGCAGGTTGCGGCGTGACCATCGGCAGCGGCCAAGATGCCGAACTATTCAATAAGCTCCTCGCGGGCGAAAGTGTCGGCACCTACTTCGCGCCGAGCGCAGAGCCAATCAAATCGCACAAACGCTGGATCGCGATCCAAGATCATACACACGGCACCCTCACGGTCGATGCTGGCGCCTCCAGCGCGATACAGCAATCTGGCAAGAGCCTACTTTCCGCGGGTATTGTTAACTGCGAAGGTGACTTCGAAGAAGGCGATGTAGTGAAAATTTGCACCGCAGATGGCAGCGCCATCGCCCACGGTCTGGCTGCGATCAATTATACTGATTTATCCAGTATTTTAGAGCACCATGAAGATACCAACCAGAGCGAAGCTGCTAATCATCACTCCAGCGTGATCGTCCACCGCGACCATCTAGTGCTGCTCGACTGAGCGCAACCTAAAGACCGCTAGCTGCCAAGGTGCCATTCTAGGGATTACTACGCCAATCGTTTTCGGCTTTGTAATCGGGATTCTCAGTTGCCATCACCACGCCTGATCGAACACGCGACTCGCACAGCATCTTTGTCAATTTAGCAGCCAGATCTGGCATGGACGCGGCGAGGTCGTGGGTCTCGCCGAGATCATTGCGCAGATGATATAACTCGGCTTTTCCGGCCTCAAAAACTTCGACAAGCTTGTAGTTACCAGCACGCACGGCACCGGCAGGCCCCATGGTGTTGATCTAGTGGTAGTGAGGGTAGTGAAAATAGATCGCCTCGCGTTCGAGCGTGTCTGGTTGACCGCTGAGCAACGGATCATTGCAGCGCAAGCTTGCTCGAATATTGCCGCAGCTTGATTGTATTTCCATGATTTTTACTGTGAATCACTCAAGATCACCATACACCGTGACACGATTCAACAGCAGCGAACGACCTTTCTTGTTGCGTGTTTCAAACTTTAAGTAGCGCGCCTCACGCCCTGGCACATCGATGCCGGCATGAAAATGAGTTAACGCAAGCGTCCATTCTGGTTGTAGCTCTTCCGCCTGCCAGACTTGTGTCCAGACTTGCCCATCTTCAGATACCGATATAATTAGGCCATCGGCGCGATGCTCGTTCGGGCGATTCTCGATCACAATCGCCTTAACTGTTTTCACACTGCCCAGATCAACAGTGGCCCACGGATTATTTTCCGCAGCGGTATGAAACGCATAATCACGAGCCGGGCGCTCTCCCGTCAGCAAGCTTTGATAATCCTCTGGAAAATCGTGCACGCAGGTCGAACTGGTTGTGACTGTCGCATCCGCACTGATCATCACCCCAACCTGAGAAAGATCTACCTCTTCCTTGCGGGTACCACCATACAGCGTGCCAGGCTCGATAGACTGTTCCATAGTCAGCTCAATGACTGTGACAGGATCTGCGCGGTGCGCCGTCGCCACTCGGACATCTAGTCCGTTCGCATCCTGATGAATCTCAACTGGGTGACCGTCCAGGGTACGCGCGGCGAGTACTTTGATCGGTAACGGATCAAATTCGAGCGTCTCTGCAGGCCAATCATACACATGCATGTAAAGCTTGTTACCTTTGTGACAACTACCACCCCATCTAGCATTTCGGTATGGACCACCGCGCGTGCCGTAAATCGCCTCGCCATATTTGCCGAGCCATGCGCCCGCCGCACGAGCCACAGCGGATTCGCCTTCTGTAAAGGTTCCATCCGGACGCGGGCCAAAGTTCAACAACAAATTACCGCCTCCCGTGGTGCAACTAACGAGCATTTTGATGCACTCCTCGGGACCTTTAAAGCCCTGTTCGCCGCGATAGGACCAGCCCTGCCCGACATGTATGCAGGACTCCCAGTCCCGTTCAATATCCATCGAGCCAATGCGACCTTCAGGAGTGTAGTAATCGCCCAAAGTCATCAGCTCGATTTCCGGCGTCGCAGGACCGCGGTCCTCCGGTGTTGTGGGACCACAAAACTTAGCCGCACGGTTATTCACCAACAGCTCCGGTTGTAACTGGTACATCTTCGAAAATAATTTATCAAAACGCCACTTCCCCCAATCACGACCGCCGACGTGGTCAAACCACATGATATCAATGTCGCCGTAGTTTGTCAGCAGCTCCTCAATTTGTCCGCGATACCAAGCATCATACTTCAGGTTGTCGCCCACCAGATAATCCGGATGATACCAGTCTCGGGTCGAATAGTAGAGTCCCGCCTTCAAACCATGACGATGACAGGCTTCCACAAAAGGCTTCACCACATCGCGGCCATAGGCTGATGACATAATACTGTAATCAGTCAGCTTTGTATCAAACATCGAAAAACCATCATGGTGCTTGGTGATCAGCACCATGTACTTCATGCCAGACTCCTTAGCAAAGCGCGCCCAAGCATCCGCATCATATTTTACCGGATTAAATTGCAGGTAGTAATTATCGTACTCTGGATCCGCGGTACGCGGCCCATGGCGATTAATATCCCAAGGCCGGTTGGCCTCGCGGCCCCAGCCAATTTCTTTTTGCCCCACCGAGCACGGTCCCCAGTGGACGAACATCCCGAACTTCGCATCACGAAACCATTGCATGCGATCGTCGCGCTCAGCCTCAGTCTCGTGTATTTGAGGCACAGCACTCAAATCCTCCAGGCGATCCTGCGCTGGTTGCCCACAGACCGGCTCATTCGGCGACATACAACCGGTGAGCAAGCCCAGCTGAAGCAATAAACCGACAATAAAAAGATGGATAATAAAATTTAAGTTACTAAGCATAAGTCACCTTTTTACCGTGATTGACTTCGAGATCGCGAGCAAAACTCTGAATTTATTTTAGTGTTAACATCGCTATCTGCCCAACAGAGAAAATACCACCATCGGCGAACCACCTGCGAGACATCGAAATACGCAAAGAGTGATTTTTTTGAGCTTAGCGACAAGGCCGAGCGCGAAGCGAAGCACTCACAAGCCACTAGGACAACTGAACCTCCGCTCGATGTAACAGTAAGTAAGTGCCCCGCCTCGCGAAGCTAATGGCGCAACCTGATGATTCGCGGTCAACTGCTTTGTAGCGACACCTCCCCCTACCCCAACCAGCGGTTTGCCTCGCTCACGACGAGGAAAGGCTCAAAACAGGCTCCCTGCAAACAAATAGCGACATATTGTCACACCTAAAGAATCCCCGAAACACTCCCTCGTTCACATGAGCCATTAGCATTCCTAGAATCGTCACGTATAAGCAATTTTACGTTTGCGAATACAGGGTGAGGCTCCCTATGAATTGTCCACTTACGAACTCGCCTCACATGCATGAATAAGAAAGACCTCTCTGAATCCGATATTTGCGCAAAATACATCACCCCCACCGTCAAGAGTGCGGGGTGGGATGAGATGACGCAGATCCGCCGGGAGGTCTCTTTCACCAATGGGCGCATCGTCGTTCGCGGCAAACTCGTCTCACGGGGCAAATGCAAACGAGCCGACTACATTCTCTACTACAAGCCGAACGTCCCGATTGCCATCATTGAAGCCAAGGACAACAAGCACTCCGTCGGCGACGGTATGCAGCAAGGCTTGGATTACGCCAAGATCCTCGACATCCCCTTTGTCTTCGCTTCCAACGGCGACGGTTACGTCTTCCACGACCGCACCGGGCAAAGCTCCCCGATGGAGCAGAACCTAGCTTTAGATGCCTTCCCCTCTCCCGAACAGCTATGGGAGAAATATCGCACATGGAAGGGACTCGCCCCCGCAGATGATGCCATCGTCCTGCAAGACTATTTCGACGACGGTTCCGGCAAGGAGGCTCGCTACTACCAGCGCGTCGCGATCAACAAGACCATCGAGGCCATCGCCAAGGGGCAGAACCGCATCCTACTCGTCATGGCCACGGGCACTGGCAAAACCTTCACCGCCTTTCAGATCATCTGGCGCTTATGGAAAGCAGGCCGCAAGAAGCGCATCCTCTTCCTCGCCGACCGCAATGTCCTCGTCGATCAAACCATGGTCAACGACTTCCGCCCCTTCGGGCAAGCCATGGCCAAGCTCAGTGTCAATTCCAAGACCATCGAGCGCAGCGACGGCACCGAGATCAAACTCCCCACCGCCGTTGATAAGAAGACCCGCCGCATCGACACCTCCTACGAGATCTACCTCAGCCTCTACCAGTCGATCACAGGCCCCGAAGAGCGGCAGAAACTCTTCAAGGAACTGTCTCCCGACTTCTTCGACATGATCGTGATCGACGAGTGCCACCGAGGCAGCGCAGCCGAAGACTCCGCATGGCGCGAGATCCTCGATCATTTCACAGAAGCCACACAAATCGGCCTCACCGCCACCCCCAAGGAAACTGAATACGTCTCCAACATCAATTACTTCGGCGATCCCGTTTACACCTACTCGCTCAAACAAGGTATCAGCGACGGCTTCCTCGCACCTTACAAAGTCGTCAAAGTCCACATCGACAAAGACGTGGAAGGCTACCGCCCCGAAAAGGGCAAACGCGACCGCGACGGCATCGAGGTAGAAGACCGCATCTATAATCAAAAGGACTTCGACCGCAGCCTTGTCCTCGAAGACCGCACCAAGCTCGTTGCCAAGAAGATCACTCAATTCCTCAAAGAGAGCGGCGACCGTTTCCAAAAGACCATCGTCTTCTGTGTCGATACCGAGCACGCCGCTCGTATGCGCCAAGCCTTTATCAACGAGAACGCGGACCTAGCCAAAGACAACGACCGCTACGTCATGCGTATGACTGGCGACGACAAAGCAGGCTGCGATCAGATCGGCAACTTCATCGACCCCGAATCAAAGTATCCCGTCATCGTCACCACCTCCCGACTACTCTCCACAGGAGTCGATGCACAAACCTGCCGCCTCATCGTGCTAGAGCGCGAAGTCGGCTCAATGACCGAGTTCAAGCAAATCGTTGGTCGTGGCACCCGTGTCCACGAAGACACCGACAAATACTACTTCATACTCGTCGATTTCCGCAAAGCCACCAACCACTTTGCCGACCCCGACTTCGATGGTGATCCCGTCCAGATCTATGAACCCGGAGAAGACGATCCGATGGACCCACCCGAAGACGAAGAAACACCGCCATGGTCCCCCGACGGCGACACTAGCGACGAAGATCCTGGCGAATACTCCGATCCACCAACAATCCCCCCCGGCCCCGGCGGTGGCGGCAAACCCGAACCTCGCGAAAAGATCTATGTCGATGGCGTCCCCGTCAAAGTCGTAGCCGAGCGTGTCGAATACCTCGATGAAAGCGGCAAGCTCGTCACTGAGAGCCTCAAGGACTTCACCAAGAAGGCACTCAAGAAACGGTTCGCCACACTCGAAGACTTCCTCACGACTTGGAACGATGCAGAGCGCAAGCAAGCCATCATCGACGAACTCACCGCAGAAGGACTTTCCCTTGATCCACTCGCAGACGAAGTCGGCAAAGACCTCGATCCCTTCGACCTCATCTGCCACATCGCATTCGACCAACCACCGCTCACACGCCACGACCGCGCCGAGAACGTCCGCAAGCGCGACCCATTCACCAAGTATGGCGACCAAGCCCGCAAGGTCCTCGAAGCCCTCCTCGCGAAATACGAAGACGAAGGCGTCCTAGCCATCGACGATCCGAAGCTTCTAAAGGTCGCACCGTTCAGCGAGATCGGCCTACCGCTCCAACTGATCAAAGAGTTCGGCGGTCGCAAAGATTTTGAAGAAGCCGTCCACGAAATGCAGGACGCGCTATACCAAGGCGAAGCTGAATCAGCTTAAATACCGATTTCATGGAAAATTTAGACCCAAGAAGAATTCAAACTTTTGTTAACGGCTCCCCGTCATTTAAGGACATCGAAAAGCAAACCGATATTCGTAAAAACAAAGGACATTTTGTAAGTAGCTACTTAGACTTAGTCACTAAAATAGCAGAGTTACAGTTTCGTAACCCTAATTATGTTCTATTATTTCGCGGGCAAGGAAGTGATTACTTAAATCGCTCGAAAAACACGTCACTTAAACCAACACTGTTCCGCCCAAGAAGTGGAGAGACTGCAAACCCTGATTCAAGCGAACTCGACCGACGCTTCCGTAAACTAAAAAAAGCTGAGAGGCTATTAGTTGAAAGATATGCATCTGCGCATCTAATTGGCGTTGAGCGTCTAAAACGTCAAAGGATTCTCCGATGGGCAATCCTTCAACACTATGAGATTTGTCCAACTCCTCTAATGGACGTAACTTATTCATTGCGTATCGCGTGCTCATTCGGATCAGATTCATCCGACGAAGATTCCTATCTGTTTGTCTTAGCAGTGCCACATCTAAGCGGAGTAGTCACTGCCAGCGCAGAAGCCGGCGTCCAAATGATACGACTCGCAAGTGCCTGTCCTCCATCCGCAATTCGACCACATATCCAAGAAGGCTATCTACTCGGCGAATACCCAGACATGGGAGACTATGATCAGAAGGCTAATTACAGTCATTATGAAGTTGATTTTGGAAGAAGGCTCATCGCTAAATTTCGCTTTGATCCAGATACATTCTGGGATGACCCTCAATTTCCTCAAGTAGGG
>JAQXBA010000063.1 GCA_029252625.1 Opitutia bacterium
GCGGTCTGGCAACTGCCATGATTCTCATACTGCCCATTGCCCCTATAATACTTCTGGTTGAACTGGACGCGGATTTCTTTGGCCAAGGCACGATAGCGCACAGCAACGTCATGCTTGCCTACGACTTCGGCGCTGCGAGCGAGCAGATCGGTGCAGCGGTAAAAGGTCGCCATCGCGCTCAATTCCGAAGGGGTGAATTTTGACCGTCCGTTGCCTTTGCCGTGCCCGTAGTCATACCAGTCGCCCAGCCCAGGGACGGGCACCAGATCTGTGCTGGTATTTTTCATGTAATCCACAAAGGCCTGCATCGCTGGCAGGTTTTCTTCCAGCACCCGCTCGTCACCATACCATCGATAAAGTTGCCACGGCAGAATGACACCGGCGGCGCCCCACTCCGGCGTATAGCGGAAACCAGCCTTGAACTTTGGGGCCTGAGGCGCGACGGTATAAATAACACCCCCCTCACCCTGTGATTCGCGAATATCACGCGTGACCTTGGCATACAGACGGGACAGGTCATAGCGCCGCGCAATGGAGGGGCCCATGAGATAGGAAACCTCGAGCCAGCCCAGCTTCTCACGGTGTGGGCAGTCAGTCAGCACATGCGCCAGATTGCTCCGCACCGCCCAGTCGATCGACTGGTCAATCTGCATAAAGAGAGGGTTTGAACAGGCAAAATCGCCGACCTGCTTGGCCGAGGAGCGCACGTGCACGGACTCGACCTTTTCCAGTACCGGTAAGCCCTGCGGGTTGGGGTGCCCCTGGGGCACCGCACCGGTGACTTCAAGATACTGGAAGCCGCTATAATTAAATGGAGGCTGCCAGCGTTCCACTCCATCGCCGCTCAAGGTATATTCGAAGTATGTCCCAGTGCCGACTCCAGATGGATTGACCCGCCCCTTGCCATTGTTATGCCGATCGGTCTGCCCAAAGCGCTGTTCCGCGGGGGTCAACTGGACGACCTGTCCCTTTTGACCGCGAACCGCGATGGCGGGCAACGCCGACATGTTCTGCCCAAAGTCATAGACAAACACACCCGGCTCGGGCTCTTCGTAAGCCTTGGCTGGCGTCAGCCGTTCGAAATGCTTCATCGGAGGCGATTCGGCACTTCTCAGCGAGCTGCTGTTGTCCGTTTGTTTCGCTTTCAACCATTGCACAGGTTCTACGGCCGTGGCATCAAAATCACTGCCACCAATGATCGCGCTGTGAGTGATGGGCCCCAGCGCAACGTCCCAAGAGCGGTCGGATACGACGACATTCGTGTCACCGTTCGAGTAGTGCAAATGAGCCTCAAGCAAGGCCATCAGCTCGTGGTCGCGGTACACCCCGTGAATACGACGATCTCCGTGCGTGTTGTAGAAGCCCTTACCGAGCATAATTTTAAACTCGTTCTCCCCGACCTGAAGGTAGTCGGTGATATCAAAGGAGTTATAATACACCGTCTTTTCATACACCGACCACGGCGCATCGAGAAAATGATCGCCCACCTTTTGGCCATTCACAAAGAGTTCGCAGTG
>JAQXBA010000112.1 GCA_029252625.1 Opitutia bacterium
CAGGCACTTCGTCAGCTGCCACTTCGTCGACCACTTCAATCACCTCTACAGCAACTGTAGGAGGCTGACAAGACACGATCACTTGGATCGGATTACCAAGGTATTCAACACCGTCAACCACAGGAAGATCGCTGATGTGAATCGCACCGCCAACCTCAAGATCTTTCACGTCCACTTCAATGTGGTCAGGGAGCTTGGATGGACGGCAACGAATTTCAACTTGGTGTGACTTGTGGTCAATCATACCACCATCATTCTTGACGCCAAGGGCATCCGCTTCACCAATCAAGTGAACTGGCACGTGAGCCACAAAGCTCTCACCACGTGCAACTTCAAGGAAGTCGATATGATTGATACAATTCTTCAAGGTATCACGCTGGATCTCTTGAATACTGGTCAGAGCGATCTCGCCCTGATCATCAACCAATTCGATCAGAGCAGCACCGCCACCAATCGAGCGCTTAAGATCACGAAATTCCACTGCAGAAAGCGAAATTGAGCGCGAGTTGCCTTTACTGTATACGCAGGCAGGAATGTTACCTTGAGCACGAAGGCGGCGTGCGACGCCACGGCCCGTATTATCGCGGTTGATGATGTTAAGCTTGTACTGTTTCATAGTCTGTCAAATGAGATGAAATGCGCCCCCAGTGTGGAGGCTTTTATGATTAGAAAGCCGCGCACAATAAAATAGAGGTTCGGAAAAGCAACCTAAAGTTTTGGCATTTTTTTCAATACCACAAAACACAGCGCCAGCGAACGACTTTGAAACGTAAAAACAGCTCGCAAACAGCCTCAATCTGCATTTTTACAATGCTATACTACGTATGGCACAAGATCCGACACCTCCCTTGACTACCGAACGCCTCGCCGCACTCCGCTCAATTCCGATCGAGCAGACCCCCTCGCCTAGTTATATTGTACATCTGGACCAGCTTGAAGCAAACTGTCAACTGCTCCAATCTGTTGCTGAGCGTTCCGGAGCAAAGGTCCTACTCGCTCTAAAGGGCTTCGCCTGCCACAGCAGCTTCCCTCTCATCAAGCGCTACCTCACCGGAACGACATCCAGCGGCCTCCATGAGGCACTGCTGGCCCACGAGCTATTCGGCAAGGAAGTGCATGTCTATTCCACCGGCTACAAGGATGCAGAGCTGCAACAGCTCAGCCGCTTTGCACACAGCCTGGTATTTAACTCTGCCCAGCAGCTCGCCAGAGGCATTGCTCTACTCCCCAAAGGCAATCGCCCAGAGCTAGGCCTCCGCATCAACCCCGAATACTCCGCAGTCGAGACAGAGCTCTACGACCCCTGCTCGCCATCATCCCGACTCGGCACCACACGCAACGCACTCGATCGCGCACTCTCAAAACTCCCTCAAAACCCACTCAAACACATTGACGGGTTACACTTCCACGCACTCTGCGAGCAAGACGCCGATGCACTCGAACATACTGCTGACGCCTTTGAAGCAAAATTCGGCGACCTCATCCCTGGACTTAAATGGCTCAATTTTGGCGGCGGTCACCACATCACTCGACCCGGTTACGACATTGATAGGCTGTGCCGAACAGTTCAACGCTTTCGCGAGCGCTACGACGTTGACGTTTACTTGGAACCAGGCGAAGCCGTGGCACTCCACACCGGCGTGCTCGTTGCCACCGTACTTGACCTCATCGAAGCAGGCGAGCAGCAGATCGCCATCCTCGACACCTCGGCCACTTGCCACATGCCTGACGTGCTAGAAATGCCCTACCGCCCCAACATACTCGATGCCGATCAAGCCGGCACGCAGCCGTACACCTACCGCCTCGGCGGCATGTCCTGCCTGGCAGGCGACGTGATTGGCGACTACTCCTTCTCCGAACCGCTACAAATCGGCCAGCGCATCACCTTCCTAGACATGTCCCATTACACCATGGTTAAGAATTCGACCTTTAACGGCGTGCCCTTGCCAGCCATCAGCTTGTATAGCGAAGCATCAGGGCTCCAAATCGTGCGCACCTTTGGCTACGAAGATTACCGCAATCGCCTTTCATGATGAGGCACCGAGATCAGCATTGAATATCACTCGCTAGCCCCTACGCTCGATCTCAACTAAAATGAAACACTTGACTCCATCTGGCATATTAGGCGGCATTGTACTACTGCTTCTAGCAATAGCTTCAACAGCTTTGATTTTTCACCTACGCTCTCAGCAGCTCGAAACGGCTCAATCGACCACCGAGACTGCGCCATGAAACTAGAGAAACACCCCTTTATTCAAAGTATTGCGGAGGGACGGCGCGACGCGATCCTCAGTCAAGTCGAGCTTTTAAAAATTCAACAAGGCGATATCATCTTCCGAGAAGGTAGTCGATCCGATGCGCTATATATAATTCTAGAAGGCCTCGTCGCGTTCACCAAAGTCAAAACTGACGGCCCTAATCAATCAGTGAGCACATCTGGCGAAGGCAGCTTCTTCGGTGAAGTCGGCGTATTTACCGGTGAACAACGCGCACTTAATGCCAGCGCTAAGTCCGACTGCATCCTAGGACGCATCCCAGAAAACACCGTCAAAAAAATCATCGAGGACGCCGCACCGCAGAAAAAAATCCTCGATAGCGTAATTAAACACCTCAAAAGTACCACTTCCCGCTACATTGATGAAGTCACACGCAAGGAGAAGCTTTCGCTGGTCGGCACGATGATTTCATCGATCCTGCATGATTTCAAAAACCCCTTTTCCATCATCAGCCTCGGCTCGCACATTATTCAACAGCGCCACGGCAAAAGCGACCCCACGACTGCAAAAATTTGCACCGACATCGAAGCACAAATCCGGCGTATGTTAGACATGGCCAATGACCTCGCAGCTTTTGCCCGAGGCGGGGGCGAGATCGAAATAGCGCATATTACAGTGGGCAAGCTATTTGAGCATTTTCGCGAACTGAATGCACCGTTCTTTCAGCATGAAGGCGTCACCGTCGAGATGCACCCAAACAACGTCTCTTTGCAAGGGGACGCCAGCAAACTACTACGTGTATTACAAAATCTCGTCGGCAATGCGATCGATGCGATTCATCAAACCGAAAAGCCTGGAACCATCGCCATCACTGCAGTCGACAAGGGAGATACCATCCATCTCTCGGTTTCCGACAGCGGCCCTGGCATTCCCGACAAAATCCAAAGTCGCTTTTTTGAACCTTTCGTTACCTTTGACAAGAGCGGAGGCACCGGCCTGGGCACCGCAATCGTTCGCTCGATCGTCGACGCTCACCACGGCAATATTATCTTCGCAACCAGTAGCTCAGGCACGACCCTTACGATCCAATTACCAAAAGAACACAAGGATAGCCGATCCCACCCGGTCACTTCCACATGCCCGCAGCATGCATCGCACTAAATGCTGACTTCGCCACCCCCGCAACCGACAGACGGCTTTGTCTGGACAGAGCACTACTGCGATGCTCGAACAAACTGAGGTCGGCGCGGACTAAATAATATTAGTGAACGGCTAGCCTTTAATACCCAGCTTTTCAAGAATACGGTCGAGGTCTTCGTTGCCGAAATATTCGATCGTCAACTTACCTTTTTTCGCCCCGTGCTTAAGCATACAACGGGTATTAAAGTGCTCACCGATCCGTTTTTCTAAGTCACGAATAACAGTCGCTTCGGCCTCAGCCGATTTGGCCTTCGCTTTTTTAGAACTACCGGTGCTCTCCTTCATACGGCGCACTTGCTGCTCTGCTTCGCGAACGCTCATACCCGTTTCAATAATACGCCGCGCGAGTAACTTGCGCTGTTCATCATTTTGCAAGCCCAGCAGCACCTTGGCATGCCCTGTCGAAATAAGGCGACGACTCAAAAAACCCTGAATCTCGGTACCCAAAGAAAGCAAACGCAGCGCATTGGCAATCGACGCACGCCCCTTGCCGACACGCGCAGCCACCGCTTCTTGAGTCAAATCAAAATCACGCACAAGACTCGCATAGCCCAAGGCCTCATCAATGGGATTGAGATTCTCGCGCTGTAAGTTTTCAATCAATGCCAGCGTCGCCGACGACGCATCGCTGGCTTCGATTACGCGCGCTGGCACAGTTTTTTTCTTTAAATACTCAAACGCGCGCAGACGCCGCTCGCCGGCAATCAGCTCAAACCGCTTGCCCTGCATGCGCACCACGATCGGCTGGAGCAGACCTTCTGATTGAATACTCTTGGCGAGCTCTTCGACATGATTCGGGTCGATTTCGCGGCGTGGCTGATAAGGATTAGCCACTAAATTCTGAATCGGAATCTCGCGATAGCCGAGTGAGGCCACCGCAGCTGATGCTGGCACTGAAGGTGCCGCCCGCTTGCCAGCCACTTTTTTTGCCGGAGCAGCGGCTTTCTTTGGTGCCGCCTGCTTGGCGGTGGCACCAGTGGTGCCAGAAATGAGGCCGCCGAGGCCGCGGCCGAGTCTGCTTTTAGTACTTGCCATAATTATTGAGCGATGGGGATGAAAATGGTTTCACCAACACGTAAATCCTTGGCCGGATTCACAATTTTGTTGGCATTCTGAATATGTTTAACAGTTGAGCCATGCTGCCGAGCGATCGCGCTGAGCGTATCGCCGCTACGCACGACATAGGGCTTTCCCGTCTGTGGATAGTTTTCTGAGAAATGAACTGGCGCCACGACATTGGGCGTGCTGCGCACAGCATTTGCCACTGAATTGATCGCGAATTGGGTCTCTTTACCCAATGCATTTATCTGGCGAGACACCTCGTTGATGATTTGTTTTTTCTGCGATTCATCGGCTTGGCGATATTCTCGGCGGAGCGATTCAATCGCTCCCGAGAGACTGGAAATTCGCGACTGTGTGTCACGATTCGAATTAGATGCCGCGACTTGCGCGCTCAGCTTAGCGTTCTCTCGGCGCAGATCCTCCATTTCAAGGCGGAGTGATTTGAGCTGCTGCGCGAGCAGATTTACATCCTGGCTCAAGTTGGCAACAGAAACGCGCAAGTTATCAGATTGCGCGGATAATGGTGCATTAACTAGTAGGGCTCCTAACAGAATCGCGAGAGCCACGCGGAATTGCTTGATCATAAGTTATTTGAAGATTCAATTACACAGGGAAAAGTCAAAGCCAGAAAATAATCAGACCGAGAAAGTCGTGATGCTTGCTCTCCGCGGCGCAGCATCTATATCAATGTAACTATGGCCACGACTAGCAACTACTGGGTGCACGACCTCAGCCCCTTTCTTATACGTTTCCCTGAGAATCCACTGGGCCTCGATGGCATCCGCTATTACGGGCTCGCCTATTTGCTGGGATTTTTAGCAGCGTGGGGACTGCTGCGCGCGTATGACGCCCGCGGCAAGTTCGCCATCAATGCAGACGCCCGCGCGACCTTGATGACTGCAGTGATAATCGGAGTCATCGTCGGCGGCCGCCTCGGCTACATGCTATTGTACGATTTGGAGGCGTTTTTGCAGAATCCATTGTTAGTCCTGAAGGTAAACCAAGGGGGCATGGCCAGCCATGGCGGCTTTCTCGGCGTACTGCTCGCACTCGCTTGGTTCGCCAAAAAATACCATTATAGCTTTTTCAAGCTCGGCGATGTCATCGTCACTCTTGCGCCGCTAGGCCTATGTTTCGGGCGAATCGCCAACTTTATCAATGGCGAACTTTGGGGGCGCGTGACTGAAATGCGCTGGGCAGTGGTCTTTCCCGATAGTCCCATGATCTATAATGCGGCGCTGCACATTTTTAGCCCGGAGCCGCGGCACCCATCACAGCTTTATGCCGCAGTCCTCGAAGGCGCACTACTCTGCGCCTTCGCTCAATGGCGCTTCTGGCGTACCAGTCCACCCGCAGGCCAGATCGGCGGCGAATTCCTGATCAGCTACGGCATTGTCCGCATTTTTGGCGAACTCTTCCGCGAGCCAGACGCTGCACTAATTATGGGGCTCAGCCGCGGGCAGTTTTACTCGATCTTCATGATTATTGCCGGCACAGTGATTATTCGCGTCGCACGGCGCAAGCTGGCAACTAAGGCTTAGCGGAAGCAGAGCACCGAGACATGGCAGCGCCGCAATAATTCGGTGGTAGTGCTGCCAATCAGCAATTTTCTAATACGACTGTGCCCATAAGCACCTGCTACCAACAAATCGATTTTGGCGTTCTTGACGTAGTCCGCAATCGCGGTCTCCGCCTCACCACTCAGCAATTGGCAGGCAGGATAGAGCCCAGATGCATTCATCATCCGCTCTGCTTCAGCCAGTTGTGCGGCAGCTTGATCTTCTTTATGACTTTCAGCGGCGATCACTACGTGAATATCAAAGGCGCGAAACAGCTCGGACTGCGCCATAAATTCAAGTGCCCGCTGGCAACTGACTCCCCCATCGTAGGCAATTGCGACATGATCTATCGGCCTAAATTCGCGCGAAGTCACTAGGCATGGCTTAGTCGAAGCACGCACGACACGCTCTAACATCGAACCTAAATGTTCGGTCGCAAAATTGGCATTCTCCCCTCGCTTACCAAGCAGAATCATGTCTGCACGCTCGGCATAGTCCTCAATCGCATCGACTAGCATACCTGTCTGATGATGAAACGTGGTGCGCTCCAACACCCCTTGAGCCTCAAAAATCGCCATCGCGGACTCTTCGACAAACTTCGCCTTCTGCGCTTCGACCTCTTGAAGCTGAGCGATCATGCCCTCGTATGGTTGAATTCCAAGGCTGCCACTGAGGTCGGCAACCGCAGGTATCTCAAACTGCCGCAGATCCGTCACATACAGGACTTCGACTTTGGCTGCCATCTGCTTGGCAAGCCATGCGGCATATCGACAACACTCTTGAGAATAGTTTGAGCCATCCGTGCAAATAAGTAGATTCTTCATAATCAATTGGGCTTGAATTCACACTAAAGGGTCACTTTCTCCTAAAAAAACTATGCAATTAAACGTTGAAAATTGCAATGCAAAAGCCGCGATTCTGACGAATCGCGGCTTAGTAATAAAAATATAACTGGTGACGGCAAACTAAGCCCTTAAGACAAAGCCATCTGGCACGACGGTATTCTTACAAACGACCAGTACCCCATCTCGAATCGCGAGATCGATACCCTCGCCGAAATGATCCGGCAGGCCACTAGGATCCAGCACCACATTGCTACCGATACGGACATTTTTATCCAAAATCGCATGCTTCACCACGCTGCCAGGGCCGACACCCATTGCTGGACGGCCCAAGGCGGCATTCTCCCGCAGATCTTCGACCGTCTCATAAGAATCGGCCCCCAGCATCACAACATCTTTCAAATTCGCGCCGTTATGTACCACCGAACGCACGCCTAATGAACAACGATCCAAGCAGCTATTGGTCACGATACAGCCATCCGCCACCACTACTCGATTCACCTTACAGGAATTTAGCTTCGATGCTGGCAAGAGCCGAGCACGTGTGTAAATTTTGGCCTCTTCATCAAAGAAATTAAATGGAGGGACTTCGTCGGTAAGACTCAGGTTAGTGTCAAAAAATGCCTTCACAGTGCCGATATCTTCCCAGTACTCATCAAAGACGTAACTGCACATCTTTTCCTTACCGAGCAACCCGGGTATGATTTCCTTACCAAAATCAGTCGTATCGGACGCCAGCGCTTCGACCAATGTCTTTGCGTTGAACACGTAAATACCCATAGATGCGAGGCAGTAGTCCTTCGTGCCCGGATCATGCATCTTGTTACGCACGCTCTCACCAACTGCGAGGCCTTGGATCACCTCTGGGTCACTTGGCTTCTCAACGAATTCAGTAATTTCAAGGTTCCCATCAATGCGCATTAAGCCCAATCCCTCAGCCTCATCCAGACCGAGCGGTTTCGCGGTGATCGTCACGGCAGCACCCGACGCATCATGCTCACGCACCACATCGGCTAGGTCCATGCGGTATAGTTGATCACCCGAAAGAATCACATACAGATCGTCCTCCCCGGTGCCGCCGAAGTGATTCATATTCTGGCGCACTGCATCGGCGGTCCCTTGATACCAACCGTCACTCAAATCAGTTTGCTCGGCAGATAAAATATCCACGCAGCCACCACCAAAGGAATCGAATTTATACGACTCTTGAATATGGCGATGCAGCGACGCAGTATTAAATTGCGTCAAAACGTAAATCTGATTCATCCCCGCATTCAGACAATTACTAATTGGAATATCAACGAGACGATACTTGCCCGCAAGCGGCACCGCCGGCTTGCAACGCTCTTTCGTTAAAGGGCTTAGGCGCGAACCGCGTCCCCCGCCCATGATAATGCAGATAATTTTACGCTTCTTTTTCATATATTATTTGGGGTGAACAAAGTTAATCAATTAACTTGAGTAATAGCGTGTCTGCACGCTGAATTGAAGCTTTATGTGTGGAATTGTTGGATATATCGGCCGCGATCGAGCGGGAAGTGTGATGTTAGATGGACTGAAGCGCCTGGAATATAGGGGCTACGATTCTTCGGGCGTCGCCATCTGGACAGATGACGGCATTAAACAGACCAAACGGATTGGCCGAGTCGTCGAACTTGAGACCGCTCTGGGCGACAATCTGGGCGGCACCCTCGGGATCAGCCATACTCGTTGGGCCACACACGGCGACGTCACCGAAGCCAATGCGCATCCACACAGCAGTAGTGATGGCAAAATTGCACTGGTGCACAATGGCGTGATCGAAAATTACGTCGGCATGAAGAAATTTCTGATCGAGAAAGGCTACACCTTTACATCTCAGACCGACTCCGAAGCACTCTGCAATCTGATTGCCTATCACTACGCGAAACAACCCGAAGTCGCCGAAAAAAACCGCTTCCTCGAATCAGTTCGCAAGAGCCTCAGTCACGTCGAAGGCACCTACGGCATCGCAGTCATCTGCACAGACTTCCCCGGCGAGCTAATCGGCGCGCGCAAAGGGTCGCCCCTGATTCTAGGTTTGGGCAAAGGCGAAAATCTGCTCGCTAGCGATGTCAACGCGATTACTCACTGCACCCAGAACGTCGTTTACCTCAACGACAACGAAGTTGTACATCTTTACGACGACGACTTCTCGATCAGCACAGTCAGCAGTAAATCGGTCGAAGCCGTGATCCACCAGGTCGATTGGGACACATCGGAGGCCGAACTCGGTAACTATGACCATTTTATGCAGAAGGAAATCTTCGAGCAGCCGACCTCGCTGGAGAACGGCATGCGTGGACGTTTTTCTGATGACGGCAGCACCGCCGTATTTGGTGGCTTGAACCTGAATCCTCAGGAACTCCGTCAAATCGACCGCATTCTTTTCCTAGCCTGTGGCACGGCATGGCACTCTTGCCTTGTCGCTGAATATTTAATCGAACGCTATGCTCGCATCCCAGTCGAGGTCGAATACGCCTCCGAGTTTCGTTACCGCAACGCGCCGTTAGATAAAAACACCCTCGTCATCGCCATCAGCCAGTCAGGCGAAACGATCGATACGCTCGGCGCACTCCGCGAAGCTAGACGTAAAGGCTACCGAACTCTAGCGATCAACAACAGCGTCGGCTCCACCATTGCACGCGAAAGCGACGGCGGCATCTATCAACACGCAGGTGCAGAGATCGGTGTTGCATCGACCAAAGCATTTACTTCGCAGATCATGATTTGCGCAATGTTGGCACTATACCTCGGCCGCCTTCGCGACCTTAGCTACGGCGACGGTGTCGAAATCGTTAAAGCGTTGAAAAAAGTACCTGCTCAGGTCGAAGAGATCCTCAAGCAGAATGATAAGATCGCGACCATCGCTAAGAAATATGCGAAGTATGAAGACTGTCTCTTCCTCGGACGCCAACTAATGTTCCCGATCGCCCTCGAAGGTGCGCTCAAGCTGAAAGAGATTTCCTACATTCACGCAGAAGGGTATCCAGCCGCGGAAATGAAACACGGACCGATCGCACTCATCTGCGAGGAGTGCCCAAGCGTCTTCCTCACCACCAGCGGTGAAATTTTCCATAAGAGCCTAGCCAACTTGCAGGAAGTCAAAGCCCGCAAAGGCAAGGTCGTCTGCATCGCGACCGAAGGTTGCGAAATTCCCGAAGGCGCGGTCAACGAGATTGTTAGAGTCCCCGAATGCCATGAAATCGTTGCGCCAATCCTCATGAGTATCCCGGTCCAACTACTTAGTTACCACGTTGCACTCGAACGCGGCTGCGATGTGGACAAGCCACGCAACTTAGCGAAATCAGTGACGGTGGAGTAAGTCCGCACAACGACTCACTCCAAGGGCTTCCAAACGAATCGCCAAGGCATCGCCGCCCACTCCGCTCCAGCATAATCGACACCCACACGAGGAGTCGCAACAATTTCGGCTGGGCTGACTTCGTCTTCGACATACTCTAGCCACAGTCCGCCGACCCGTGTCAGCAGTTGATCGTTAAACGAACTGCAAATCTGAAAGTGCTTGGTTAAACACCCTGGCCCTCTGACACCCTCGACAGCTCGAATCAGTACTGCCGCGGGGTAGCCCTTCTCGCGAGTAGTGATATTGAGCAACCAATGCACCCCATAGCACAGGTAGATATAGGCCCGCCCAGGCGGGCCAAACATCACTACATTGCGCGTCGTCGCGCCGTTGCTTGCATGTGAGGCACGATCCTCAAAACCATCGTAGGCCTCCGTCTCACAAATCCGCGCTCGAATGATTTTACCAGAATCCAGCCGACGGCACAGTTGCTTACCAAGTAAGTCGCGAGCGACATCCAGCGTCGCTCGATCAAAGAACGCCTTGTTGAGCACACGTGCCATTAAAAATCACGCTCCTTTGTATCAATCACTAAAGTTACCGGCCCATCGTTATGCGCCTCGATCTGCATAAGCTCACCAAAGCAGCCGGTCGGCACTTCTTTCCCCAATATAGTCGAGAGATCACGCACAAATTGTTCGTATAGAGGCACCGCCAAATCGGACGAAGCAGCCCGATTGAAGGACGGGCGATTGCCTTTGTTTAAACGACCAAAGAGTGTGAATTGACTAATCACCAGCGCCTCACCACCCACCTCGAGCAGAGAACGATTCATCCGCCCTGTTTCGTCTTCAAAAATACGTAGCTTAGCAATCCGGCCGATCAGCCATTCGACATCCTCAGCGCTATCCGACTCGCCCACTCCGAGAAAGATTAAGACCCCCGCATTGATTGCCCCGATCGTCGCATCGTTGACCACAACAGATGCTCGGGAAACGCGTTGAATAACTGTTCGCATCGGATAAAAAGGGCTCCACTTAGCGTGCCACCTGATCCACCACGCTCAGAATGTATGCCGCCGCCGTTTCAGTGCGCAGCACATTGGCCCCCAAGCGCACGGCTTTAAAACCAGAGTCGCGCAGTTGATCATACTCCGCCACGGAAAAATCCCCCGCAGGGCCAACTGCGACGATCACTTCGTCTAACGAGCCAGCCGCATTTAATGTTTCGAGCAACGGACGGCTGCCCTCCTCCAAACTCGCCATGATCCGTAGCGCGCCTTCAGCAATTGGAGTCGCCTGCAACCAATCGCCTAAGCTACACGGCTCTGACAACTCGGGCACATAGCTCAAGCCACATTGCTTGCAGGCCTCAATCATGATTAGCTGCCACTTGTCCATCTTCAGCTGCCCGTGCTCCCCTTGATCGGTAAACACTGGTTGAATCACCGACGCCCCAATTTCCGTCGCCATCCGCAAAATTAGATCCATCGCTTTGCCCTTCGGAATTGATTGCAGCAAAGTCACACGCGGCTTCGGCGCATTCACTCTCTCGACAGACTCCACCGCCACACGCACGGACTTACCATTCGCAATCTCAATCGTGCCCAAATAGCGCGTGCCCTTACCATCAAGCACCTCGATGGTTGCCCCCACCTTGGCGCGGAACACTCGCACTAGGTGATGACTTTCCCGCGCATCCAGAATAAGGAATCCCTCCCCCACTGTCGCCTCTGCAAACAAAAATGATCGATAACGTGCCATGCCCACAACTTGGCGACTTCCACCGCGCCAGACAAGCCCCCCCTCAAATAATCTCTGCGACTCACAAACGCTTCACTGGATCACGCCCTAATGGCTCGGCGTGATGCCCTACAGAATACTAGCTCTTCCCACAGAATCTCAGCACGACGACAGGCCTCTTCTTTAATTAAAAAAATGGCCGCAGTTCCAGAGACCGCGACAACCATACGCATGCATTTAAACCAACAGCCAGCAACTTAGGATTAGTAAATCTGATACAATTTCCTATTTAGAATTATTCCAATTAGGCTTGCATTTCTCCAACTTTCGGCTTTATTGCTACTCAGTCTCATTATTAATCCGATTTAGAACCATCCACAAAAATACCACACTCGACCACTGATTTGGCCATTCATGCAACTATCACCACAATATAAAGAGCTGCTCGACGATGCTCTGGCGCGCAGCGGACAGCGCTCGACCAAACAGCGCGAGCATATCTTTGCGCTGCTGCTGGAGAAACGCGACCACCCCACCGCGGACGAAGTCCATGCCCGTGCCCGCGAAGGGATGCCCTCGATCTCGTTGGCAACCGTTTACAACTGCCTCGAAACACTGACCGACACCAGCCTCATTCGCCAAGTCAACTTCGAGCGCGAATCGACCCGCTATTGCCCCAACCTCACGCAGCATGCCCACTTTTATTGCCGAGAAAGCGGTGAAATTGTCGATATCGAATTATCAGACAAATTGATCTCCGAACTGATGGCCGCGCTCCCCACAGGTTTCTCTGCCGCGCACATTGAAATCGCCTATGACGGCCAATGCGGCGGATGCCACGACTAATTTAAAAGCCTCAAAAACAGGCATCACTGAAACACACAATTTTAGACCTAAACTTAAACTCAGAAATTAATATGATGAACTCGCTCGAAATCACAAATCTCAATGTCTCCATCGATGGCCAAGCCATCCTTAAAGACTTCAACCTCACTGTTCCAAAGGGTGAAGTTCACGCACTGATGGGCCCGAATGGTACCGGCAAGAGCACACTCGCTAAGGTCATGGCTGGCCACGAAGACTACACCGTCGAAAGTGGTGAAATCCTCCTCGACGGCGTCAACATCCTCGGCGAAGCGCCCGACGAAATCGCCAAAGCAGGCCTGTTCCTCGCATTCCAATATCCGCTTGAAATCCCTGGTGTATCGATCGCCAATTTTATTCGTGCCGCACGTCAAGCACGTCTTCCCGAAGGCGAAGACATCAACGCAGTCGAGTATTACAAAGAACTCTACGCTAAGATGGATGCGCTCAAGATGGATCGAAAGTTCACTGCTCGTTCCCTCAATGAAGGTTTCTCCGGTGGCGAGAAGAAGCGCTGCGAAATTTTACAAATGTCCATGCTCGATCCTAAGTATTGCGTAATGGATGAGACCGACTCTGGCCTCGACATCGATGCGCTACGCATTGTCTCCGAAGGTGTGAATATGATGCGTGCTGATAACCGTGCATTTCTCATCATCACTCACTACCAACGCTTGCTCGACTACATCGTACCGGACGTCGTGCATGTTATGTTCGACGGTCGTATCGTTCACAGTGGCGACGCAGAACTTGCCAAAGAGCTCGAATCCAAAGGCTACGACTGGGTCAAAGAAGCATTCGTTACCGCAACTGCGTAAGCGCGAGTGCTGCCATTACCAATTAGCTATTAACCATTACTTTATATGTCTGATACAGATACAGAAATTCAAGACGAAGCTATCAACGTCGATACCGAAAAGGGGAACTTTAAGTATCCTGAAAACTACGAGTTCGACGCCGGCGTGGGACTCACCGAAGACACCGTCAAATACATTTCCGACGTCAAAGACGAAGATCCTTGGATCCTCGACTTCCGCCTCAAGGCACTTGAAATCTTCAACAAGAAGCCGATGCCGACCAAGTGGGCAGATAAGGATCTCGAAAATATTCATTTCGACGAAATCCGCTACTACCTCTCCAAAGGTCAGCAGCCTGCACGCACATGGGACGAAGTGCCCGACGATGTAAAGGAAACCTTCGAGCGACTCGGTATTCCAGAGCAGGAGCGCAAGTTCCTTGCCGGGGTGGAAGCACAGTTTGACTCCGAAGCCTCCTACTCCCGCATGAAGGAGGACCTTGAAAAAGAAGGCGTAATTTTCGTCGGTTCGACAGAAGGCCTGATGAAGTATCCGGAAATCTTTAAACCTTATTTCGGTAAGGTCATTCCGACTTCGGACAACAAATTCTCTGCGCTCAACAGTGCGACTTTCTCAGGCGGTAGTTTCATCTATGTGCCAAAAGGCGTAAAGCTCAAGCAACCACTGCAAGCCTACTTCCGTATCAACGCGGAAAACTTTGGACAGTTTGAGCGCACACTGATCATCGCTGACGAAGGCGCTGAAATCACTTATATGGAAGGCTGTACCGCGCCGAAGTTCGAAACCACCACACTCCACAGTGCCGTGGTTGAATTGGTCGCACTTAAAGGAGCTAAAATCCAATACATCACCGTGCAAAACTGGTCTTCCAATGTGTTCAACCTCGTGACGAAGCGCGGCATGGCCGACGAGGGTGCTGAAGTGAAGTGGATCGATTGCAACATCGGCTCGCGCCTCACAATGAAGTATCCTGGCGTTGTCCTTAAGGGCAAAGGCGCTCGCGGCGAAGTGCTCTCCATCGCACTTGCCAACGACGGTCAGCACCAAGATACCGGCGCAAAAATGATGCATCTCGCGGACAACACCACGAGTAACATCATCTCCAAATCGATCTCGATCGGCAAAGGTCGCTCCACTTATCGCGGTCAGGTACACATGCCGAAGCACCTCAAAAATTGTAAGAACAATACCGAGTGTGACGCATTGTTGATCAACACCAACAGCCGCACTGACACCTACCCTGCAATCACTACTCGCGGTGAGAACAATACAGTGCAGCACGAAGCCAGCGTCTCCAAAGTGAGCGCCGAGCAAATTTTCTATATGATGCAACGCGGCCTCAACGAAGGCGAAGCCATGAGCCTCGCGGTGAATGGATTCGTCAACGAATTGATGAAAGCCTTCCCAATGGAATACTCCGTCGAGCTCAAGCGCCTCATAGATATGGAAATGGAAGGCAGCGTCGGGTAACCCCAGCTGTAGCCTCAGTCGTAAGACTGGGGTTCAACGCTCCCCCGCTCTCACGAGCGAGGCCACAAAACAGCAACTTCAATTATTGAATGACAACCACTTTAGAACAACCCATGCCCACAAGCACCACCAACGAACCCACTTGGCTCAGTACGCGCCGCAATAGCGGCAAAGCTCAATTTGAGATACTGCCGGCGCCCACCGCACGCGATGAACGCTGGCGCTTTGCCTCGGTCGGCAAGCTCAGCATCGATGGCTTTGTACCCGCCACGGCGCCCACAGCGGATACGCTCGCGCGACTCGTCGAACGCTCAAACCTGGTAAGTGACCGCGCTGGTCAACTCGTCTTCGCCGACGATACTCAAGCGCAGTTCGAAGGCATCAGCGAAGAGCTCGCCGCACAGGGCGTGATCTACCTGCCCGTGCTCGACGCCGTGGCACAGCATCCGGAATTAATGGAGAAATACTTTCTTCAAGAATCCACAGAGCTGGGCTCCGAGAAATACTTCGGCCTTCATGCTGAGCTGGTTAAGGCTGGGTCTATCCTCTTCGTCCCCAAGGGCGTCGAGATTGATAAGCCATTCGTCAATTACTATTGGACTAGCGGCAAGATGACAGCCGTGTTCCCGCATACATTAATTATTGCAGAGGCTAATTCGAATGCTTCCGTGGTCGACATCTTCTTCTCCCAAACTACAACGAACCCAGCCTTGAACGTCTCGGTGTCGAACATCCACGCAGCCAGCGGCGCCAAAGTCTTTCGCAAGGTCGTGCAGGATTGGAATGAAAAAACCGTCTCCTTCCAACTCGACACCACGGTCGCCGAGCGCGACACATTGGTAAAAAACGTCGCTGTCAACATCGGTGCGGAACGTGCACGTTTTGAAAATCAAACACGTATCGAAGGCCCCGGCGCAGACGTGAAGATGTATTCACTCACCGTTGCTGAAGAGCGCCAAGAGTTTGACCAACGCACCTTTCAGACGCACAACGCCGGCAACGCCGTGTCCGACCTGCTCTATAAGAATGCACTGCTCGATAATGCCCGCACCATCTTCTCCGGCTTGATCAAAGTCGCCGAAGGCGCGCAACAGACCGACGCGTATCAAACCAACCGCAACTTACTCCTCGACCCAACTGCTGAGGCCAACGCACTTCCCGGCCTAGAGATTCTAGCCAACGATGTGAAATGCTCACACGGCGCCACTACTGGCAACGTCGATTCCGAAGAACTCTTCTATATGATGCAGCGTGGTATTGCCAAGCGCGACGCCATGAAGCTCATGGTATTTGGTTTCTTTGAAGAAGTGATCGAGAAGGTCGATAGCGATGAACTCGCCGACAACCTGCGCGAACTCATCCGCAACAAATTCGAATCGAAGATTCACTAAACGATTGCCCCCCCCATCATTTGTAAATCATTAGCCATCATTCATTAGCTATTATCAGCGATTATTCATCAGCCATTAATTTATGTCCGACGATCAAGTAACTCTCACTCGCGAAGTTGAAGTCACGCTCATCCCGCAAGGCACACCGATGACCTTGCCCGAAGGCGAGACTGTCACCGTAACGCACCGTCTCGGCGGCAACTTCACCGTCATGACGCACAACGGGATGTTCCGCATCAGCGGAGCCAACGCCGATGCCATAGGCGAACAAGTTTCCCCGGCGTCTCAAGCAACCGAAGCTGAAGGCACCAATGATCCCGTCAGCAATGACGATCTCTGGGAAGCGCTGAAGACCGTGTTCGATCCCGAAATCCCGGTCAACATCGTCGATCTCGGTCTGGTTTACTCCTTGGAATGCAGCCAACGCGAAGCCGGCGGACATAAAGTAGACATGCAAATGACGCTGACCGCACCTGGTTGCGGTATGGGACCGGTGATTGCCGAAGACGCGCAGATGCGCTTGCAAACAGTGCCTGGAGTCGCCGAAGCCGAAGTCGATATCGTCTGGGATCCACCCTGGAACCAAGACATGATCACCGAAGAAGGCAAAATGGTGCTCGGATTAATCTAGAATTTCCAAAAAGTTATTCTTTTCACTTTACGGGTCGCGCAAGCGACCCGTTTTTTTGTGCCCTTATCATCCCATCCTTCGCTCGAGCGATTCAAACTAGCGTCCCGAAACATATAGCATCGCTTCTGCTTAAACCGCGGAGCTGCAACCATAGAGCCCCTTCCAAGGCAGTGGTATGGAGTCGACAATGGACTCTTCCTGACCTCGGGTGACTTCATCAAAGATCACCACAAAAATGCATGAGAAAGTGAAGGACATTAAAGGGATCATCGGCTCTAGAGAATATCTAATTCCTAATACTCCATCAAGCTTGACAATCCACATATCTAACGACTTTTAATATAGAAACTAACTTACTTATAATTATTTTAATATGAAACTACACGCAGCTCTCTTCTCCCTCATTTCAATAGTGGCCTCCAACCTTTCAGTATCCGCACAGACTTTTACATTCGGCAATAATACAGACGCAGGACAGGCCCAAGCAGACCTCGATGATTTAGTATCTGGATCAACTATCTCAGAAGGGCTCATCCTAACAGCCACTGCGAGTTCAGGGACGTTTAACTCGACCGCTAGCGGGGGGTTTGGGATCAACGCAATGCCATCAGACGATATCACCAACCTGTTTGACGGTAAATCCTCAGATGGAGCGGAGTTCATGACTTTCAGCTTCAATCAAAACGTCGATTTCATTTCAATCCAGCTCACCGATTTTGGAGACGACCAAGCTTTCTTAACAATTGCAGGAACCACTATTACCATTGATTCAGGCTCTTTCGGATTCGCTCCTGGCACAACGCTTGCCGCCAACAACGATGCCACTTTCGGCATCCAATCAGGCAACGGATTTGAACTTGCTTCATTAGTTGTCATCACAGTCCCCGAGCCTGGCACTTGCGCCCTGCTCTCTGGCATTTGCGCTCTTGGATTCGTGATGCTTCGTCGCCGCAACTAGAAGTCAGCGAAAGTCAGTTTTCAAAAAAAGGCCGTCGGATAATTCCGACGGCCTCTTTCGTGTAAATATTGATCGGCACACGCGGCCTCATAGCCATCATCATTGAAATGCTCCAAAAACCATTGAACCCAACCTTACTCCTAATCTTCGCTGCCAGTTTAATTTTGCCACTGGCACAGAGCCTAGCAGCGACGGCCCCAAGCACACCCAACATCCTCATCATCTATGCGGATGATATGGGATTTGGCGATCTCAACTGCCAGAACCCAGACTCGAAAATACCAACGCTAAACCTAGACAAACTCGCCAGCGAAGGCATGCGTTTTATCGATGGGCACTCATCTTCAGGCGTCTGCACCCCCAGTCGCTACGCCCTACTCACAGGCCGCTACCACTGGCGTAAGTTCTATGGAATCGTCGGCGCATTCGGCAAATCCGTGTTCTCGCCCGAACGCCTCACCCTCCCTGAAATGTTGCAACAGAAAGGCTACCACACCGCAGCCATCGGCAAATGGCACCTCGGTTGGGATTGGGATAGCTACCGCAAGCCCGACGCTAAACCAGCGGAGATCGCCACAAAAAAGGGAAAGCGTAAAAAGAAGACACTTGGCCCCGAGGCCTTCGATTGGTCAAAGCCGATTCCCGACGGCCCACTCGCCCACGGATTTGATCACTACTTCGGCGATACCGTGATCAACTTCCCTCCCTATTGCTGGATCGAGGACGACCGCGTTGTCAATGCGCCTGACGTCATAATGGACAGCAATCTATGGAAGCCCATCAAAGAAGGAAACTGGGAATGCCGCCCCGGCCCCATGTATAGCGAATGGGACCCATATGAAAACATCCCCACCACCACTGCACGCGCCGTGCAATACATCGAGCAGCAAGCCGAGCAAACAGAGCCGTTCTTTCTCTACTTCGCATTCCCCTCCCCGCACGCCCCCATCATTCCCAATGACGCATTCGACGGCAGCAGCCAAGCGGGTGCGTATGGCGACTTCGTCGTCGAAACCGATGATGCCTGCGGCCAACTCTTACGCTCTCTCGAAGCCTCTGGGCAAGCCGATAACACCATCGTCGTCTTCTCTGCCGACAATGGAGCCGAGCGCTACGCCTATGAGCGCGACAAGAAATACGACCATTGGTCATCCGGCCCATTTCGTGGACTCAAGCAAGACATCTACGAAGGCGGCCATCATGTGCCCTTCCTCGTGCGCTGGCCGGGCACCGTCAAAGCAGACACCGTATCCGAAGCACTCGTCTCTCAAATCGACTTGATGGCAACCTTCGCCGCTGTCGTTGATTTCCCACTACCAGACGACCAAGCCGAAGACTCGCACAACCTCTTACCGTTACTCGACGGCAGCATGCAAGGCGTGCGCCCCGCACTCGTCCACAGCACCTGGGAACGCACGGGCTTCGGACTACGCACGGGCGACTGGGTGCTCATTAACAAACCGACCGGCTACGCCAGACCCGCAACCAATGACTGGCTCACTCGCCACGATTACCCCGCAGATGATGACTCACCAGTCGAGCTCTACAATTTAGCCGACGACATCGGCCAACGCCACAACCTCGCGACCGAAAACCCCGAGCGCGTCGAAGCCATGCAAGCAATCTTGAAAAATCTACAAGACGACGGCCACTCGGCACCGCGCCTACTTAACAATTAGCGCTTACAATAGCGTATGAATGTCCACCACGACCATGCCCGCGTTCTGCGCAGCTTCGATGCCTAGCTTTGTGTCTTCAAACGCATGGCAGCGTTTCGGGTCGACGCCAATCAACTCAGCCGCCCGCAGATACGCATCCGCCGCTGGTTTTGAATTGGCCACACACTCCGAACCGACCACCGCGGCGAACCATTCACGGATCCCCAGTGACTTAAGTATCCGCTCCGCCACCCATTTCGGGCTGCCCGTAGCAATCGCCATCGGCATGTGTTCACGGTGCGCCTCAGCAATCGCCTTGACTGGCACCACCGGCTGCACCTCACCGAGCAACTCCAGAAATAAGTCCTCTTTCGCCTCTGCAATCCTCACGGCATCGACCGAAAGCCCCTGCTCCTCTGCCAACAATTCGATAATCTCCGAAGCCGGCACACCACCGAGCGCATAAAAACGATCCAATGACAACTCGATGCCATGTGCCGCCATCGACTCAGACCATGCGTAAAAATGCGTCGGCATAGTATCCGCCAAGGTGCCGTCCAGATCGAAAATCAACCCGTCATACTCATGCTGTAGGTTCTTCATCGGATTCAATAAAAAGCGCATATCTGAAACAGCAAGTGCAACCACTCAAGCTGCAAGCATCAAGGCTCGCCACTCTCTGAATTTCCGCTTTCAATTTACAGACAGATTTATTCTCAATATGTTACGCTCCCTACGAAATGCATTTATTACTGGCATCGTCGTCATTCTGCCACTCGGCGTGACGATGATTGCTATCCGCTTCCTGCTCGATAAAATCGGTACCCCCGCCAGTAAATACTTCTTCTGGTCCCTCGACCCCGAGTTCAAATCGATGCCCATCGTGCAGGTCGGCCTTGAGTTCATTTCCGTGCTGGTCGTGTTACTGCTCATCACCTTACTCGGCTACGGATCGCGCATCTTTATCGGTCGCATCCTCCTCAATAGCATGGAACTTCTGCTGGATCGATTACCCTTCGTCAGCACGGTCTACCGATCCGTCCAACAAATCGTCCAGACCTTCAGCCAGCAAAAAAAGGCCGTCTTCCAGGAAGTCGTCCTCATCGAATATCCGCGCAAGCGTTGCTATGTGCTCGGCTTCCTCACCAGTACCGCTACTGGCGAAACACAAGACCTCACCGGCGAACATATCGTCAACGTGTTCGTGCCCACCACGCCCAATCCAACCAGTGGTTTCCTACTGATGCTACCCGAAGAAGACATCACACGCTTGGACATGGCGATCACCGACGGCATGAAACTCATTATTTCCGGTGGCGCAGTGGTGCCGAATCGCTCGACTGGCGAAGCCGTGATGATCAACAATCCGGCAGAAGCCAACGCCACCGCATGAGTGCACCCGCGGTGACCGAACGCGCGCTGGTGCTGCGCATCGCTGCCAGTGGCGAGTCCTTTCACAAAATCGACATTCTCACCGCAGAGAGCGGCACCTTTCTTTGCCTCAAGCGACTCCCGAAGAACCGCTCGCAGAGTACCGAACCTGATCTATTTGATACCGCCGACATACAGCTGGAAACTTCCAAACAGGGCACGGCTCGTTTCGTAAAAGACTACCAACTCGTGCACCGCCATAGCGCAATCGGCCAATCGTATCACAAACTACAACACGCCTCAGATTTCTGTGCGCTCATTGCTCAAAATGGCCCGTATATGGCCGACCACGCAGCCCTTTACCAGATAACCGAACGCACGCTCGACGCCTTCGCCCAACGCGCGCTCCCCAGCATCGTCTTCCTCAAAGCCATCTACATCCTGCTCAAAGACGAAGGCTACCCCGTGCGCGAATCCTGGTGGCCTGAGCTTCCAGCTAATTTACGCGAAGCAGCTAAGCAATTGATCAACCCACCCACGCCCGACAGTGCCGCCCCCGAAAAGCTGGAAGCGTGCGCTCAGATCAGCCGCAACCTTTGCCACTGGCTGCGTCGCGAAACCGATTTAATGTTACCAAATAGCTTAGCTTAAGAGTCTCTGCGAATCGATCGCCATCCTACTTTCCACCTGCATTGTAGCGTGCGATCCATGCCGCGCTCCATTCAGTATAATCGTCGGCCTCGATATGCGCACGCGCCTGCTCCATCAAATCCAAGAAGAAATGCGTGTTATGAATCGACAGCAAAGTATGCGCGAGCAGCTCCTTCGCCATGACTAGGTGGCGGAGATACGCGCGGCTAAAGTTCTTACAGGTGTAATTATTTGCCTCCATTATCGGGTTTGGATCGCGCTTAAAACGCTCGTTTTTGAGATTCAACACTCCGTCCGGAGTAAACACCGAAGCGTGGCGCGCGAGCCTCGTCGGCATCACACAGTCAAACATATCCATGCCTAGGCCGACCATCTTCAAGAGCTGCGGCGGCGTGCCCACCCCCATCACATAGCGCGGCTTTTCCGTCGGCATCACTGGGGCAGTCGCTGCCACCTGACGGATCATCTCCTCTTCCGGCTCTCCGACGCTCACGCCACCGATTGCATAGCCAGGAAAGTCCATCTTGGCCAATTCGCGGCCACAATGCTGACGCAAGTCATCATAGATCGAACCCTGGATAATACCAAAGACATGGTGCCCGGATTCCAGAAAGCCATCGTTGGTCGCATGCTCCAGAAATTCACCGGCCCAGCGGATCGTGCGCGCCACTGCGGCTTCGCACTCTTCTCGCTCACACGGATAAGGCGGGCACTCGTCGAGCACCATCGCGATGTCGGTATCGAGATTCTTCTGTATCTCGTAGCAATTCTTCGGCCCCAGAAACAACTTACGACCGTCCAAATGTGAGCGAAACTCGATCCCTTCCTCTGTAATCTTGCGTAGCTTCGAAAGGCTGAATACCTGAAAGCCACCACTGTCAGTCAAGATCGGCCCCGTCCAGTTCATGAACTTGTGCAAGCCGCCCATCTCATGCACCAGATCAGAGCCGGGACGAATATTCAGGTGGTAGGTATTGCCCAAAATGACTTGCGAGCCGACCTCTTCGATCTGCGCAGGCGTCATCCCCTTGACCGTGGCTTGAGTGCCGACAGGCATGAAGATCGGAGTCTGAATATCGCCATGGCGTGTTTTAAGGACACCACGACGGGCCGAGCCGGATTCTTTGAGCAATGTGAACATAGCACAGGAGTTAGAAGCTAGAAGTCAGAAGTGAGAAGCAAAAAGAGAGTCGAAATTTCCCGTTGCCAGCCGCCAAGGCGGACGTCTTATTCATCCAACCTTATGAGTCTCGACATTCCCAGCATCCAAGAAATTGACGGCAGCGGCCTCCGCATTGCTATCATTGCCTCGCGCTATAATGAAGCGCTGGTCGACTCGCTCATAGCCCATGCCAGTGCCACACTCACCGCAGCAGGTGCCGAAGCCCCTCTGATCGAACGCGTCCCTGGAGCCGCAGAGCTCCCCTACGCAGCCTCGACAGTCGCGTACCATTCTCCATTCGACGCCATCATCGTGATCGGCGTCGTCATCGCAGGTGACACCAATCACCACGAAATTATCGGTGACAGTACCGCGACTGCCTTACTTAATGTCAGTATCGCTCAGAAAGTACCCGTGATTAACGGCATTCTAGTCGTCAATCACCTCGCACAAGCTGAGGCACGCGCCGGAGCAACCATCAACCGTGGCAAAGAATTTGCCCAAGCAGCCCTCGAAATGGCCCAATTTACACACAAATGGAAGACAACGAACCAGTAACCCGCCGCTCACAACGCCGTGAAAACCGCATGAGTACCGTGCAGTTCCTCTACCAATGGGAATCGAATAAGCCGCAAGTCCTCGCGGACGACATCTGCCAGTTTTTTGAAAACCAGGAAGAAGATCGCGCCTACTACGCCTTTGCCGAAGAGCTCGCACTCGGAACCATTGAAAACGTCGAAGTGATCGACGCACACATCACCGAGCACGCCAACAATTGGACATTTGACCGTATCGCCAAGGTCGATCTCGCGATCCTGCGTCTCGCTATTTACGAGCTGCTCTTCCGCACCGACATCCCACCGATCGTCAGTATTAACGAAGCAATCGATCTAAGTAAGATCTTCTCAAATCCTGACTCTAAGCGCTTCATCAACGGGATTCTCGATAAGATGAAGGACAAAATCACACGACCTCTGCGCAAAGCAGCGGACTAAGGAATCGACGAATGCGAAGTCTCTTTAAAAAATTCAAAGAGGGGCTCAAGCGCCAGACCCCTACTTTTCACAAAGCCTTTGATGGCATTTTCTCTGGCGCCAAGCTGGATCAAAGCGCACTCGATCAACTCGAAGAAGCGCTCTACACTGCCGACTTCGGCGTCGAAACTGTAGAAGAAATCATCGAAGAAATTCAAGCTGCCTACAAGGCCGACAAGGAAATCCGCGGCGAGGACGCAGCCAAGATCGGCGCGACCGTGCTCACCCGCGTACTCGACGGCTCCGAAGGCGTCGTCACCGTCGGCGAACACAAGCCCGAGGTGATTTGCCTAATTGGCGTCAACGGATCCGGCAAAACGACCACTACCGCTAAGCTCGGACACCTATATCAAAATGAAGGATACAGCCTCCTAATTGGTGCGTGCGACACCTTCCGCGCCGCAGCCAACGAACAAATCAAGCACTGGGCCGATCAGCTTAAAATCGATATCGTCGCCAGCCACCACGGCGCTGATTCATCCTCTGTCGCCTTTGATGCGTATGAAGCCGCCAAAAGCCGTGGACGCGACATCGTGATTCTCGACACCGCCGGCCGCTTGCACACCAAGAGCAACCTAATGAAGGAGCTCGAAAAATTAAAACGCGTCATTCAGAAACAAGACCCCAAAGCACCACACCACAGTTGGCTGGTCGTCGACGGCAGTCTCGGCTCCAACTCGATTGAGCAAGCGCGCGTCTTCAACGAAACCTTTCCACTCACAGGGCTGATCATCACCAAGCTCGACGGCACTAGTCGCGGCGGAGCACTCGTCGGGATCTACCGCGAATTAAAGCTGCCAATTTACTTCGTCGGTCTCGGCGAACAACCCGATGATCTACAACCCTTCTCGGCGAAAAACTACGCCAACGCCATTTTCGAAATTACTGATGACGCGTAGGGGGCTTTGCTTGCAAAGACCGCACCTTCTATTTTAGCCTTTAGCTCTTCTTGAGATCGAGTAAGCTCGAGCCCATAACAACGACTAACATGAGCACCATCGCACCACTCACCGTCGAACTCGCCGAACGCGCGTATTCAATACATTTCAGCGACAGTTTAAGTGCTTTGAAAAATGACGTCGCGGCCCTGCGCGAGGCTGGCCGCAGTGTCCGCGTGCTCAGCGATGCCAAAGTGCTTGCCGCTCAACCAGACGTCCTTGCTCAGGCTGGTTTCGAAGATTCCGAAATACTCAGCCTGCCGGCCGGCGAAAAGACTAAGTCGGTCGAATTCTTCAGCCAAGCCCTCAGCTTCCTTGCGTTTCAATCTGCTAACCGCGACTGTGCATTGTTCGCATTTGGTGGTGGCGTGATCGGCGACCTCGCTGGCTACGTGGCAGCCAGCTATCTGCGCGGCATTGATTTTTACCAAATTCCAACCACCCTACTGTCGATGGTCGACAGCTCGGTCGGCGGCAAAACCGGCATCAATCTGCCTGAAGGTAAAAATCTAGTCGGCGCATTTTGGCAGCCCAAAGCCGTCTACCTAGAGACTCGACTACTCGAAACCTTACCACCGCGCGAATTCGCTGCGGGCATGGCTGAGGTTATCAAATATGGCATGCTCTTCGACTTGGATTTCTTCAAAGAACTGGAGCAAGTCAAGCCGCTCAGCGCAAGCTCTCCTCAACTCGCAGCCATCGTTCGTCGTTGCTGCGCGATCAAATCCGAGATCGTCGCCGACGACGAAAAGGAGACCGCTGCCACAGGAGGACGCGCCCTACTTAACCTCGGACACACCTTTGCTCATGCGATCGAGAACGTCGCCGGCTATGGTCAGTATTTACACGGTGAAGCCGTTGCCATCGGCCTCAACCTCGCCACCCAACTTTCGGTCGAACTCGGCCAAATTGATGCCAGCGACATCGCCCGCGCCAATGCGCTGATCGAGAAGTACGCGCTACCGACAAGTCTCAAGGCCGCCCTACCGATCTCTGACCTGATGGCCGCGATGCAACGTGACAAAAAAAACCGCAACGGACGTCTACGCTTTATCAGTATGCAAAACCTGGGGCACGCCGTGACCACTGATGAAATCGATGTCGCACAAGTTGAAGCACTCTGGAAAAAAGTTGGCGCGATATAATTAAGTGCACCCAGAGATTAAGCGAAGCAAGCTATCCGGCGAGTTTGAACTCGTCGAGCGCTGTTCGATTTTGGAACTGTCGAACAATCCCGATGATCCAACAGTTTCAATCGCACACGCACGAATGAAGCCTAGCATAACGATCAAGTAGTACAGAATTACAGTTAGCGCTGAGATCCAGAAAATCAAAAACTGCGGCAACTGTATTTGATCTTCGCGACAAAGCTGAGTATCACCTCCTTGCGGTTCTGAAGACTCGGACTATCAACTAGGGCCAACGAGGCCGATTCGAAAATAATGCGACTGTTATGCTTAGTCAGTTTTATCCCTTAATTTTAAGCACGATAAAGTGATTCATGCCGTTATGCCAAATATACAAACGATTCTTGCCTGCCTGAAGTTGCGCCTCAAACGCCTCGAATGTTGTCACTGCTGCGCCATTCACTTCAAGAATGACCATTCCACGAGTGATGACATCCGCATACGGAGAATCGGCCAGCACGTCACTGACCAGCACACCATCGATTTCATCCGGCAGAGAGAGCCCTTTGCGTATGCGCTTATTAATCGGCTGAAGTCGCACGCCATCGAGAATACCTTGCTCTAAATCAGCACTCGCAACTGAGCCACTCAAGCTGCCGAGCACCACCGGTAACGTCAGCGTCTCATTTAGACGCACCAGTGTGACTGTCACTTGACGTCCTGGACGCATTTGCGAAACTACCAGTCGAAGTTGTGGTGCCGATTCGATTACTACAGTATCAACTTTTAAAATAATATCGCCGTGACGTATTCCGCCCACTGCTGCCGGCGAACCAACTTGAACTTGGTTTACCAAGGCACCACGGGTAGATGGCAAGTCAAAGGCGTCTGCCAAGTCTGGGGTCAAATTCATGGGGATCAATCCGAGCAGGCCCCGTGGCACTTCGCCGGTTTTAATCAGATTTTTCACCACATTCAGCACCATATTGGACGGAATCGCAAAACCGATGCCAATACTACCGCCCGAACCGGAGACTATCGCAGTATTAATCCCAACCAACCGGCCCGCAGCATCGATCAATGCGCCACCAGAATTCCCCAAATTCACTGACGCATCGGTCTGGATGAAATTCTCGTATGCACCAGGTCCGAGAATACCAGACGAATCACGCCCGAGCGCAGAGATGATTCCGCGCGTAGCGGTTAGTCCGACGTCTAACGGGTTACCAATTGCAAATACAATATCGCCGACACGCAGCTTGGCACTATCGGCAATCGTTACAATCGGCAGAGCCTGCTCGGGCTCGATTTTCAAGATTGCGACGTCAGTCTTTTGATCGGAGCCGATCAGCGTCGCCACATACTCAATACCATCGCTTAGACGCACACGAATCTCATCTGCCGCTTTACCATGGTGTAATTGTACCACATGGTGATTTGTCACGATGAAGCCATCTTCTGAAATAATCACTCCGGAGCCCACTCCGACACGCTCGAGACGCTCTTTTTGATCGGGCTCAGTGCCTGGCAGTGGACGCCCCCACTGGCGAAATAAATCCTGAATACTCTGGGGCGCACTTTGGTAATACGACGGCTGAATAATTTGCGATGAATACACCGCTACAACCGATGGTGTCGCCTTTTCGAGTACATCGGCATACGAGACAACTGGCACCTCCCCGATCGCGCTTACCGCCCTAAAGTCTTCAATGACTCGAAGCTTTGTTTGGGTATCCGCCGCAATCAGTGAAGCGACTAGGATACCACTAAACAATAGAAAGGAGGGAGATTTCATAAGAAGAGTTGGATTAATGTGTTCAATAGAAGTCAAACAGCGCGGCTCCGCAAGTTCAACGCTTTGAAAAAACAACCTGCCGCGATCCGAGATAAGAAAAAATCTAACTAAAACTTCGCTGAAAGACTCAGCTCGGTTTGAGGCCCGTCAGCTAAATACAGCCATTCCTAATCCTAGAAAGGGACAGAGTGATTGACACAACGAACAGACGATTATTTTGGGCAATTAAGCTGCCGAAGACCAACGTCGCCTGCATCAGCTTTTTGAAATTGATTAAATTCTACCCTAACGCTAATAAATTTTAGCATTTAATCTTTGACTAACTCAGCAATTAAAAGCGTTATTTTTATTGTAGCCTCAACAATTAAGCACAGCGAATGAAGACCTCCCTAAACGTAATTGAACAAGCCAAAATCCTCATCGTAGATGACGAGCCCCAGAACCTGCAATTAGTGGCTGAGATATTACGCCTAGAGGGCATGCTGGTCATTCTTTCGATACAAGGAGACGAGGCTATCGAAATCGCCAGAGAGCAACAACCCGCACTCATCCTACTGGATATTATGATGCCAGGGCTAGATGGGCTGACGGTATGCAAAATGCTTAAATCTGACCAAGCAACCAAGTCGATCCCAATCATATTCTTAACCGCCGCCACCGAAGTCACCGATTTAGTCAGCGCTTTTGTTGCAGGCGGTGTTGATTACATCAAAAAACCTTTCATTCGAGAAGAGTTGCTCGCCCGCGTACAGACACACATCAGCCTCAACCAAGCGCGCCAACAACTAAAAGCACTCTATCAGCAGAAAACAGATCTGCTAACGACACTCGCGCATGACATTAAAAACCCGACAGGTGCGATCGATGGGTTAGCGACGCTAATGATCGAGGACATCAAAGAAGACAAGCACGACACCCACCAACTCTGTTCGATGCTAGAACTGACACGTCAGAGCGCCAGAGGGATGACTGAGTTCGTCAACGAGATCCTCGACAAAGAGACACGCAACCAAGGTGAGATTCCAGAACTCACCGAAGCTCAAATCAATGTCGCAGAGATTGTCGCCCACTTGGTGAAACTAAATGCCGTTCAATCGAACGAGAAGTCAATTCGCCTCACATATGAGCCGACATTTAAGCCAATGGTGCATATCAGCCAACGCATTTTGACTGGCATGTTTGATAACATCATCAGTAATGCCGTTAAATACTCGCGAAACAACTCGAAAGTCATCGTCCACTTGATGCCATCCCAATTACAGCCTAACGGCTTCCGTTTCGAAGTCCACGACAATGCCAGTGTGATTAGCCCTGAAAACAGCAAGTCAATCTTCAAGAAATTCGCAAAAAGCACCGAGGCCCCGATTGGTAAAAGCTCCTCCCATGGAATCGGCCTAGCGATTGTAAAGCGCTTGGTTGATCTCTATAATGGCGACATCGGCGTGCGGGAGCGAGTGGATGGTGAAGGCAATGTATTCTACATAGAAATACCTCTAGAATCGTAGAGGACCAACGGAAATAGCTCCGACAAAGAGTGACCTACACTAGTCAGACAATACTGCTGAGCGGTGTTTCAATTGACTTGATTATAATCGCGCTACTTACCCGCGCTTAATGAGCCCGCATAAAAGCCTTGATTGCTGCCGGAGTCGGCTCGACTGCATGCTTCACAATCTGGCGGGCTTTCAAGGTCTCCAATGATGGATGCGTAGAATCTTGGCCGATCGATTCCACTATCGTATCGGGGAATTTAGCTGGATGCGCCGTCGACAGGACGAGCTGTGGGCCATCGAAAACGCCAGAAAACCCACAAGCAGTATGCGGATCGGCTACATAGCCGTATTGCTCATAGACACGCTTGATGATCGCACCGATCTCAGTGTCGTTCGTGCACGAGCTGCTGATACCGTCCGACTTAAAGTCTTCAAATACGTATTTACCCGTTTGCTTAAAGGTGCTAATAACTTCGCGCACCTTAGCCGAATCGCAATCTTCCGCGTAGTATAGGAAGCGCTCAAAATTGGAAGCGACCTGAATGTCCATCGACGGAGCCAAGCTCGGTGCGACCTCATCCAGCTGGTAAATGCCGGTTTGGAACAATCGATGTAGAATATCGTTTTGATTGGTCGCCACGCGGAAACCTTTGATCGGCACCCCCATGCGCTGCACCAACCAACCAGCTAAAACATTACCAAAGTTACCCGTCGGTACCACGAAGGTGACGTCTTCTCGAATCTCCGCTGGTAAGCGAAAGAAGGCAGAGAGATAATACACGCACTGTGCCAAGATCCGAGCGAGGTTGATCGAATTAACCGCAGAGAGCCCGACTTCAGACGCGAACGCACGATCCTCAAATACAGTCTTCATCGCTGCCTGTGCGTCATCAAAACTGCCCTTGATCGCCAGAGGGAAGACGTTATCCGCCCCAGTGCAAGTCATCTGACGCTCCTGTAGTGGTGACACACGGCCATCGGGATATAGGATAAAAGTCTTCACTCCAGTCTTACCAAGCAGCCCGTGAATCGCCGCTGCACCAGTATCGCCAGAGGTTGCGCCCAGCACAGAGATCGGATTTCCAGTGCGAGCGATCTGAGCTTCATAAAGATTGCCTAGAAATTGCAGGGCAAAGTCCTTAAACGCCAAAGTCGG
>JAQXBA010000137.1 GCA_029252625.1 Opitutia bacterium
GAGTTGCGGATCGATCCCGTTGCGGATTTGATTGCCGGTAAAGACTACGCGGTGCTGATCGAGGCCGGCGCCTTGCTCGACGAGGATGGTGTCGCGCTGGATGGTTTTAGCAGTGAGTCGACTTGGACCTTCACTGTGCTGGATCCGGCCACAGCCAACATCGTGCTCAACGGCGACTTTTCCGAAAATGCACTGGAGTTTCTCCCCGCATGGCCTGGCTATGTTGGCTTCGGGGCTAATGCCACTTCGATTCCCGGATGGAGCTATAGTAATACCGGTGTCGGTAATAAAGGAATCAATGGCGATGGCATTCATACCCCCTTCAGTCCGTCGAATCGATCCGCAGTTACCTACTTTGCTTTCCTTCAACATGGCAGTTCGCAGTTTTCGCAAGACCTCACGGGCCGTCTTGCCCCGAACAGCAGGTATCGGATCTCCTTTAAGGCTGCCAATCGCAACGGTGATTCCTCGGCGCTCGGGCAGGTCACGGTGGGCGACGATAGCACGACCTTTTACAATTCCGGTGTGCAGTCATGGTCGACCGCTGCCTTCGAACAGTTCACTGCGGAATTCACTACACCGGCTGCTTTCGATGGGTCTGTGCTGGTGACGCTACTCAATGCCACCGATGAAGCTGTGGGTGGGGTGACGGTCGACTACAGCGATGTCGAAATCGTAAAAATCGACTCCTATGCGGTCTGGGTTGAAACGTATCCGAGCCTCGATCTGAGCGACCCGAATGGAGACCTCGAGCCGGACGGGATTCCACACCACATGGAGTTTGCATTGGGCGGACATCCCAATGTCCACGATGCCGCCTCACTGATGCCCACGCATCACAGCGACGTCAACAGCCTGAATTATGTCTTCCGCCGCGCCGATGTGGCCATCGGTTCAGACCACGAGCCATACACGGCCTATAGCCTGAACCTGTTGGACTGGTATCCGGTGACGCATGGTATCAATGGCATGACGATTTCGGTCAATGACGACGGCGCAACCACCGGGGTGGATGCCGTGACAGTCGAAGTGGATTACGAGCAAGCATCGGAGGATCAGTTGTTTTTACGCTTGGTCGTGCCTGAGTAAGCGACCGGAGCGAAGGAGCTTCTGCGGTGGTAGATTGTTTTCGTAGCGCGGTGTCTTTAGCCCGCGTTCCGGTTGCAGCCACACGGTTCCATGCAAAACTGCGGCTGAAGCACCCATGAAGGGCATACACACGCAGCTACGGCCAAGGGTGCGCGTAGCATGGAAGCCAGCCCCCACGCTCCTTTGTCCTATACTGAAAATGGCTGTATCGTCCGAAAGAATGGTTGTTTTATTCAATCGCGAAAGCTGGCACTGTGTTATGATTCAACCACTCAAACGACGCGCGCGGATATTCGCACCCGCTCCACCCCACCAATAGATGAGAATGAAGAACAAATCTCTAAATCTGAAACATCACCTGCTTGCTGGAATCAGCATACTGATGAGCCTACACGCACACGCGTCTACAACTATGAAAATTGATACACAAATACCGACGACGCTTGCCACCAAACCTTGGTCAGTGGATCTGCCGACCGGCAGACCGCAGTGGACTGAGGCCGAGGCGAAGTTGCTGAGAGCGCAGGGGCAAGCAGTGCTGCAGCAGATTCGTGACGCTTCGCTGGCCGGGCAGCCGCAGCTGGTGATCGCCCCCAGGGATTATTTGTTCAATGCTGACTGGAGCAAGCAATCGACTTTGGCCGAGCTCACTGACCTGGAGATTATTGCCGAGGGCGTGACCTTTTGGTTTGAGCCACCGATGATTGATGCGCTGCGGTTTGAAGACTGTCGCAATGTGACGGTGCGCGGGTTGACGATTGATTATACGCAGCCGTGCTGGTTTCAGGCGCGGGTGACAGAGGTCGATCGCGAGGCCAATACGATACGTGCGAGCGTGATGCCGGACTATGAGCCGATCAATGCACAAGGCGAATCGGAGCGTGCCGGTGAGCGTGCTTTCATGTTTTATCAGGCCGATGGCAGCTTTATCAATCATCGACATACGCCCACCAAATGGGAGCTGGCGGAGGATGGCGTAAGTATGCTGTGTCAGCCGGGGCGCTTCGGAATTCCGACCGCGTTGCAGGCCGGTGATTATGTGGTGGGCAGCTTGCGCGCTGGCGTGGCGCTGCGCACGATGGACTGTGCAAATATGCGCTATGAGGCGATGAATATATGGTCGAGTTCCGGCATCGCAGTGTATGAAGGCCGCGGTGAGGGCGGCCATGTGTATCAAAACATCCGCGCCACGCGTCGCCCGGATACCAATCGACTACATGCGTTTGGAGCCGACATTTTTCATCTGGCCGGCGCTGACCGTGGGCCGACGCTGGACGGCTGCGAGCTCGCTTATGGATCGGATGATAGTCTGAATATTCATGGTAACTTCGGCCGGGTCGTGGACGCAGTGGATGCCACGCATGTCTATTTGCAGGGTGCGTATAGCGTCGGTGACACGCTGGAGTTTCGTGACCCCGCGAGTCTTGAATTGTTGGGCATTGCGCAGGTGCTGCAGGCGCAGGAGACACCGGATGGCCCTTCGCTGGCGATCAATGAGACCTATAGCGCCAAAGGTGAGTATTTGGTGGCGCTCGATCAGCCGCTCGAACTCCCCGCGCTTTCGATGGTGGTGATGGATGGCAAGCAATCGGCCGCCGGATTTGTGGTGCGCAACTGTTGGATGCACGATAACTTTCAGCGCGCGTTGATCAACGGATCGCCTGGTGGTCTGATTGAGAATAATCTGTTTGAGAATCTCGGCTATGGCTTGTGCATACAGTTTGAAACCTGGGGACCTTGGATGGAAGGGCCGTTCGCACGTGATCTGGTGGTGCGGGGCAATCGCTTCCAGGCATGCGCGCCGGAGGAAGTGGTGATCGCAGTGACGATGTTCCCTGCAGGTGGTGCGAAGCAATGGGATGCGATGCCGGTCACGAATCTGACGATTGAGGATAATGTAATCGATGCCGCCAGCGGTTTCCCAATCAAAATTCGTAATGTCGATGGGCTGCATATTCGCGGCAACCAGATTGAGTTGGCGCCGCTCAGTGAAGCGATTCCGCGGGCGGACTGGCGCGCATTAAAAGATCCCTCATGTATTTGGAGTCAGGGCTCGGTGGGCACCCCGCGTCGTTGGTTGGATCTGCGGGATTGCGCAAATGTCACAGTGCAGAAGAATGAGTTGATTCACTCACGAAGTGGCGAGTGAGCTGGATTTGCGTAGCGCGCCGCTTTAGCTAGCGTTTGTTTACTTTGGATTGTGGCGTTGTGTGCTAGCTGAAGGTTTCGACCACCTCGACAAGCTCGGGGCAGGCACCCAACCTGTCCGCCGTAGCTTGTAAAGCGAAGGTGCAAGGGCATCATAACAAG
>JAQXBA010000146.1 GCA_029252625.1 Opitutia bacterium
CCTGCATATCGCTGAACGATATTTGGCACAGGTCAGCCCGGTCGTTAGGTAAAAGATGACTTGCTCGATCCAACTAATTTGACCAATCCTATATTGTGACAAAACAAGCACTAATTCTACTGGCCTTTAGTCAGCTCGCCCTTGCTGGTGAAATTGATCTCGTCGATAAGCAGAGCGGCAAGGTCGTAGCCACTATCAGCCAGAACGATGAGACAGAGTTTCTTATTGAAAGTAAGACATACGTCGCCAAGCCAAAAGCAAGCGTCTCGGAGAAGTTGGCTCGAGCAATCATTGTTCCCCGCATCGAGGTGCGGGGTGCTCACCTTGAGGACGTCGTGAACATTCTCCGGTTTGAGACTGCAAAGCTTTCACCTGCGGCTCCGCTAAACATCACGGTCGGACACAAGGATCTCAAAAATGTAGCAGTAGATCTCAAGATGAACGAGGCGAGTTGTTACGCGATCCTTACAGCCGCTGCTGAGAATGCTGGATGCGACGTCGCGTTTGAGGAAGTTGGTGCAATTTTCCGGAAGAAGGAGCCCAGTGAATAGCGGGCTAGCGTGGATGCAGAAGCACACAAAGCCCAACAAGTCGGTGCACACCAACCCCACACCGCTTCGGAGGCGATTTTTCCGATAGATTGAACCTTTAACCCCTTCGTCAAGCCTTGCTCTCGTGTGGGGTGGGTGACCTATGACGTTTGCCAAGAAAACGAATCTCTTGACAAGTCCAACATTTGGTATATTTTCTATACCTAAATGGAGTTTGAGTATGACCCCGGAAAAAGTGAATTAAACAAGGCAAAGCATGGTCTCGATTTCGAAGCAGCTCAATCCCTCTGGAATGACCCAGATTGTATTGGCTTTCCGGCGAAATCAGAGGACGAAGATCGCTTCGCCCTGCTCGCGATGTTGAAAGAGAAGCTTTGGGTCGCGTTCTATACTCCCAGAGGAAACAAGACACGGATCATCTCAGTGAGAAGAGCTCGAACCAACGAAAGGAAACTATATGAAAGCTAAAGATCTAGATAAAATTTTTGATGATGGCGAGGTCGACATCAACGATCACTTGGATTTATCGAAGGCATTCCGACCAGGACAGGAACAGAAGCGTGTGAATGTAGATTTTCCTGTCTGGATGATCGAACGCCTAGATCGTGAAGCAAATCGCATTGGCGTGCCTCGACAATCCCTGATCAAAGTTTGGATTGGTGAACACCTCGATGCGCCTAAGTCCAAAAGAATACTAAAGGCCAACAAGGCAGGATAGGACAATTCTGTTTGTGCCTCGCTCCATGCCTACCTTTGGCGTGGCAGAAAAAATGAATTGACGACTCTCAGTTGTACAACAAAATGGACAACAATATGAATGCAATCACCTATTCCAGCGCAAGAGAAAATCTGGCGCACACGATCACAGAAGTCTGCCGCAACCATGATCCGGTGATCATTACGAAGAAAGGCACCGACTCTGTGGTCATGATGTCCTTGGAGGATTACGAATCCATGAAAGAGACCACTTACTTACTCCGCAGTCCGAAGAATGCCCGCAGGCTTCTCGAGTCAATCCAACAGCTTGAAGAAGGAAAAGGAAAAGAGAGAGACCTGCCTGAATGAAAAAGATATTTTCCGATCGAGCGTGGGAGGATTATCTTTACTGGCAGAAGAATGACAAACGCATGCTCAAGAAGGTGAACGAACTGATCAAGGATATCGACAGGAATCAGTATGAAGGGATTGGAAAACCGGAACCATTGAGACACTCACTTTCGGGTTTCTGGTCTCGGAGAATAAATGAAGAGCATCGATTGGTTTATCGAATCAGCGAAGACGAGATCCATATTGCCCAGATACGATACCACTACTGATGCCATCCAGCCGCAGCTATCAACTCCTTTCGCCCTCCGCCCTCCGCGCTTCAGTCGCGCTAGTGCTCCACATTCGACGAAAGAAATGAAAGATTACAAAAAACTGCCCACATCTGCTATTTATCGAGATAGCGGCTCGTTAGAAGCTCGATTTCAGTGTGCTGACGGGAGCTTTGAAAGTTTTCCTGAATTATCAGTTGAGCAGCTAAAATCGGCAACTTCACCGATTCTTTGCTTCGATCCAACGGCTCATAAACTCTGTGCTACGGTGGTGATGATGCCGCAGCATCCGGCCGGTGAAACATTGCTTTCGATTCTCGGCGAGCGGCAAAATCGCAGCCTCAAACAATTGCGGCAGTCGCGGCAACCACACGGCCGCATTGAAACCTTGCTTCGCGATCTGTTGGCCTTGCGCCTGCACCTCTGCCCATCGTTGCGCATCTGTATAAAGCGTAATCGCGACGTCGGCAAACTGTTGCGGATCTGCTGAGATCGCGCAGCCCCAATCCATCGCCCCGGACACGCCTTCCGCACCGATCGGCGTTGTAACCGAAGGCGTGCCAGTCTCAAAGGCATCAAACAACTTGCCCTTAAGCCCGGCACCATAGCGGAGCGGCGCACAATTGACTCGATACTGCGCCATCGTTGCGAGTGCCTCTTGGGCGCGACCTTTAAACAAGAACCCTGCCTTCGGCGCATCTAGCTCGGCTTGATACTTTGCTCCATACGAGCCGTAGCAATGCAGCTCCGCACTTGGCAGTGCCTGGCGAATCAGCGGCCAAATAGCCTGCTTGCACCAGCGCGCGGCATCGACATTGGGGGCGTGCATGAAGCTGCCGATCATGATGAAATTTTGCCGCGCTTCGAAGCTAGCAAACTTCGATTCGCTTAAATTCAGCGCAAATGGCCAATACGCAATTTGCGCCTCTGGAATATTAAACTGAGTACGCAACAGTTCCATCTCATACTCCGAAATAATTAACGTTAGATCTGAGCGATGAATCGCAGCAATCTCGCGCAATGCCATGTCGTTATACAAATCTAGCCCGCCGCCGTGCTTCAGCTGCGCTTGTCGCGCCTCACGCAGACAGTGCAAATCACTTGTGTCTAAGATTCGCAGCGCCTGTGGACAGGCTTTTTCGACCCGCCAGCCGAATTGTTCTTCGATCATAAAACGATCGAAGATGACGACATCTGGTGCGAGTTCCGCGAGCCAGCTATCAAAGATGGAATCATTCGGCTGCACCGCGTGTGTACTCACACTCAGCGACTCTAGATCAAGGCTGTGCTCTGACGGACGTGCAGCCGAAGCAAAGCTGACTCGATAGCCCACCGCCTGTAGTGAACGGATGATATCTGCAGTCCTCCGCCCCGCCGCAGTCGAGCTGGGCTCAGGCCAAACCTTACCAAGAATGAGGCAATGCACCGCGCTTTGCACTTAGTTGATGATCCCGCCACTGCTAAGGAAAATCCCTTTCAGGTTCATCTCCAGCTGACGCGGGTTCGGGGAATGGTCAATCGCATCGTCTTTCGATATTAAACCGGCTTTTACGAGGCGGAACAAATCCTGATTAAAAGTCTTCGAGCCATTATCCTCCGAAGCTTCAATAACAGCCTCAATTTTTTCAAATTTCCCGTCCTGAATCGTCTTACGCCCAAGCGCGTCGAGCACAAAGACCTCTGACACCGGAATACGACCTCCACCTTCCATTGCCGCTAGTAACTTCTGTGTAATGGTCGCACGCAGCGTACCCGCGAGTTGTCGCTGCACGGATTGCTTACGCTCCTCTGGGAAGAACTCAAAGAGGCGCTGCACTGCCTGCTGTGCATTTGAAGCGTGCAATGTAGCGAACACTAGGTGCCCAGTTTCTGAGGCTTGTAATGCGGTTTCAAATGTATCGCGATCACGCATTTCGCCGACCAGAATCACATCGGGATCCTGTCGCAGTACAGAGCGCATACCTTGAGCAAAGCTGAGGCAATCGATACCAATCTCACGTTGATTAATAATCGATTTCACATCTGCATATGTATACTCGATCGGGTCCTCCAAAGTTACAATATGCCGATCATAGCTATGATTGATGTGATTAATCATTGCTGCCAGAGTAGAACTTTTACCGGAACCAGTGGCACCACAAAGGAGCACAATTCCGTTTTTTTGTGTGCATAATTTCGCCAACGTCTCGCCATCAATGTTCAAATCTGAAAACGTCGGCGGATGATCGCTGACGTGGCGTATCACAATGCTGGGTGAGCCACGCTGAAAAAAACCGTTCACCCTAAAACGACCGATACTAGGAGCATGATACGAATAGTCCACCTGCCGATTTTTGACCCAGGTATCGTGAAACTCTGCGGGTACGGACTGCTCAATAAATTCTCTTACCTCATTCGGTGTGATCAGGTCCATCTCGACTGGCTCCAAGCGCCCGCTGAGGCGAAGAAATGCTGGTTTACCAGATTTAATGTGCACATCGCTGGCCCCATTTTCGACAGCGAGGGTGAGAAGACCGTGGATTGTTTCAAGAACTGACATAGTGGACTATAGTTAGTTTGAGAGGAATGCGAAATTTTCTATTGAATAAGCGGCATGATATCGACGTGCTAAGGCAGGACTACGATTAAATGGTACAGGTCGATCCTTTTCAAACAGAACATGAACACAAATCAATTTTCAGGCGTTTTCACTGCTTTGGCCACACCAATGCGTGCGGGTGCCGTCTCTTTTGAAGAGCTCGATGCGCTGGTCGCACATCAGCTTGACGGCAATATCGACGGACTCGTCTCGGTTGGGACCACAGGGGAATCCCCCACACTGTCCCACAAGGAGCATATCGAAGTAGTGCGTGCCACGGTGGCAGCCGCGGGCGGCAAGGTGCCTGTGATCGCTGGTACAGGCTCGAATTCAACAGACGAAGCAATCGACTTAACCCGCCAAGCTGAAGCAGCTGGTGCGGACGGCTTCCTAATTGTTGCCCCATACTACAACAAGCCTAGCCAAGCAGGTCTGTTCCAACATTTTAACAAGATTGCTGAGTCCACCGAGAAGCCTATCGTGCTGTACTCAATCCCCTCACGCTGCGGCATTGAAATCTCGGTCGATGTGACTGCACGCCTACACGAGGCCCATCCACACGTCTGCTGCATGAAGGCCGCCGAAGGCTCGTGCGAGAAAGTCGCCGAATACGTCCGTGCACTTGGCCCCGACTTCGCAGTGATGAGTGGCGACGACGGCTTGATTCTACCCTTCATGGCCGCTGGTGCAACTGGTGTAATTAGCGTTGCGTCGAACCTAGTGGTTGCTCCACTAGTGCAGATGGTGCAGGCTGCAAATAATAACGACTACGCGACCGCTCGAGAGACCTACTTGAAGTATTATCCCTTTTTTAAGGCAATCTTCGTCGAGCCAAACCCGGTGCCGATCAAGTATGCACTCAAGCAAGCCGGGATCATTCAATCCGATGAAGTCCGGCTCCCTCTAAGCGGCTTAACCGATGGAACACGCCAGGTGCTCGACACACTCTTTGCCGACCTTGGACTCGTCTAATCACTCAAGCACTATCTGACTTAATATGGCTCTCAATATTCTACTCAACGGCTCAGGCGGACGCATGGGCCTCGCCATTTCCGAAATCGCTAAAGCGCACAACGCGGTGATCGCCTCCGCTTGTGACGCTGGTGACGATGCCAGCGCAAACGTCGCCAACTGCGATGCGATTATCGACTTCAGCTTTCATGAGATTACTCTTGGCATCGCTGAACTGGCGGTCGCCAACAACATCCCACTGGTGATTGGCACTACTGGCCACACCGCCGAAGAGAAAGCAGCCATTCTCAACGCAGTGGCAGGCAAGATCCCAGTGGTCTGGGCAGGCAACTATTCTGTAGGCGTCAACACGCTCAACTATTTAACCCGTAAAGCCGCCGACATCCTCGGCGAACAATACGAGCCTGAAGTGCTCGAAATGCACCACCATCATAAAAAAGATGCGCCCAGCGGCACTGCGGAGCGACTGATCGAAATCCTCAAGAATTCCTATGCGCTCAACGACGAACAGGTCGTGCATGGCCGTGAGGGCCTCGTCGGCGCACGCCCCCGAAAAGAGATCGGCGTACACGCCATCCGCGGTGGCGACATCGTTGGTGAGCACACCGTCTACTTCTGTGGCGCAGGTGAGCGTATCGAGCTCACTCATCGTGCCACAGATCGCAAAATATTCGCCCAAGGATCAGTGCGCGCAGCACACTGGGCCGTCGATAAAGCCCCTGGCGTCTACAATATGGAAGACGTCCTTGGTCTGATCGATTAACCTTAGCTCACACCTACTTTGATCGCCCGCATAAAAGGCATTGTCCTCGAAACCACTCCGTTGCTCGTCGTCATCGAGGCCGGCGGCGTCGGCTACGACATCCAAATCCCAATTACTACGGCGGAGAAGGTCCCTGGAGTCGGCAAAGAGTGTAGCCTGTTCATCCATTCAGTCTATCGCGAGGACAGCGCCTCGCTATATGGCTTCGCCACCCGTGACGATCGCGACTTCTTTCGCCTACTGGTTGAGAAGGTTTCTGGCATCGGCCCCAAGATAGGCATCGCCATTCTCAGCCGCATGTCGGTCGAACTGCTGCGCGGCGCGATTGCCAGTGCCGACATCGCCCTACTTTCGAAATGCCCAGGTATTGGCAAAAAGACTGCCGAACGTCTCGTCATTGAGCTAAAAGACAAAGTCGCCCTCAGCGCCACAGCCACGAGTGCCGAAGCAACGGACAGCACCAGCAGTGCAAGCCCAGGCGTCTATCAAGATGCAGTCAGCAGTCTTATTATTCTAGGCTACAAACCTGCCGATGCTGACAAATTCGTGCGCAAGGCCTCCAGTCAACTGCCCGCGAATACGAGCGTCGAAGCACTCGTCAAACAAGCACTGTCGTAGCACGACAGTGCCGCGAATAGCTAAAAGCTAGCCAAAGAGCTTTGAAACAAAGCAGGCCGTCGCTGCGGGGACTGCAATTCGCTAGCGGCTTGCGGCAATGGCTCAAACAAGCGCTGCTCTGGCATCGCCGAGTAAGCCTGATACTGATTGATACGATCAATCTCGCGCTGACGGCGAGCTTCACGCTGTTGTAGCGCCTCGACGTCGACAGTACTGAGCTGCGGCTTGAGAGGCGAAAGTGCCGGAGTGAGCCCCATTAAGCGTAACTGCGAGGCGAGACTCCCACGACGTGATTCACCAGCACCTTGAGTCGCAGCAAAGCGTTTCATATCCGACTGCAGTATCTCGGTTAGCTCTTCGCCCAGAGCCACACTCGAGGCTTCTCGAATCACAGGTCTTAACAAAACAAAGGCCGCACACACACAGGCAGCGATGCCGAAGCTAAGGAGCCACGCCGTTAAACGACCGGCTTGAGAGGCTTTTTTCACCGTCAAAACGTGTAATTCAGCCTCTTTCGCAGCTTCCGGAGCGACAGCGATACGCATCGCTTGATGTAATCGATAACGCGACTCAAGCTCAGCCTTACGAGCAGGACTAACCGCGAGCTCCTCGCGCAGTAATTCGATTTCGACCGAAGATATTTCTTGATCCAAATACAAATTTACTAGCTCTGTAAATTTTGATTCCTTCATGAAAAATCGCTGCCCATTAAATCACGCAAGCTTTCCCGAGCACGTGCAATTCGGCTTTTCACCGTGCCGACACTAATCTCAAGCGCCTGCGAAATCTCCGCGTAGGTCAAATTTTGTACATTGCGTAAAGTCAGCACTTCGCGATGCATCTCACCGAGTCCATTCATGCACTCAGATACACGCTGCACAAATTCTTGAGTGACTGCAGCCTCTGAAGGCGTCTCACCCTCGCTAGGCATCACACTTTCCAGTGTGAGATCACCATTTGCACTGAGCGGTTGATCCAGTGAGACAGAGTAGTCCCGCTTGCGACGGAACCAATACCAGTAACGATTGTGGGCTAAATTCGTGGCAATTTGATAGAGCCAAGTCGAAAAAGAGGCATCACCGCGAAACTTGTCTAATCCGCGGTGCGCACGAATAAAAGCGTCTTGCGTCACTTCTTCAGCATCCTGCTGATTCTTCAATAAATGATGTACACGTGCAAAAATACGATCCCAATGGCGCGCGACCATATCGTCATACGCAGCATGATCGCCATTTTTAATACGCTCGATCAAAAGATCGTCTTGGTATGCGGCTTCGCTTTTTACTCTCATGGTAGAATTCATATAGGGTAGATCGTTATGAGCTTAGATTTGTTCCCATTAAATTCGTTCAATAAAAAAATTCCTATACTTGACAAGCCACTGCTAGATGCATTCGATCCTGCGCTTTTAAAGCGGATCGTTAGCTCAATCGGTAGAGCAGTTGACTTTTAATCAATTGGTTCCGAGTTCAAGTCTCGGACGGTCTACCACTTTCATAAAAGCCTGTGAATATCAATTATTTACAGGCTTTTTTGTGCTAAAAAAGCAAGCTCTGCCGACGTAAACTCTAATGCGCAACCGCAAGCGCCTCGCACCCCAGCTTGATGAAACGCTGCCTGAAGCCGAATCATTTCATTCGTTCCCCGTCGGCGGGACTCAATCACGTTTCTGGCAGACTTAAGCCGAGGGAGAAGCCATCAGACCCGCTCAAACACTCGTGCCCAGGGCGGGACTTGAACCCGCACGCCATTACTGGCAAGGGATTTTAAGTCCCCAGTGTCTACCATTCCACCACCTGGGCATAGGTTGTGTCGTTGGACAAGCGCCGAAAAAAGCAAGCCACCCATGCCTTGGCAAGTCTCTATACCATCGAATCGTTTAAAACACATCGATTCCACGGATGATTACAGTCGAATTTGAGCCGATCGCCTCATCAACAGCTTAACAGACGCCACCCCTGTCAACTAAATCGAAAGATCATAAATCGCGTAGCCTGCAAATAGATTTGGTAGGCACTTGCATTCATCACTCCAATCCCCGCCGAGATACACGCGGTTCTCGATCTTGATCGCTCGAGCAGCACAGAAAGCATCAAACTCACTCACTGAAAATGGATTTGAGCGCAGTGTCTCATACCACTGCTGCGGATACACCTCATTGACGGTGCGCTGCCCTCTCAGTAAAAAATTAAGCCGGTTGAGCCAAAACCCGTGATTCACAAAACCCACTGTCACTCGCTTACCGACACGCAATCCTTCTGCCAAGATGGTATCTGGATCATCCAATAGCTCAACGGATCGACTGAAAATCACGCGATCAAACGCATTGTCACCAAAAGTCGCCAACAGTGCCTGCACATCACCATGATAAGCTGGCACGCCACGCTTCACACAGCTCAGAATGCGTTCAAAGCTGATATCTACGCCAACCGCATAGACTGACTTCTGCTGCTTTAAATACTCCAATAAGACACCTCGACCACAGCCAAGGTCCAATACACGATCCCCTTTATCCACCCAACGGGCGATGATTTGAAAATCAACTTGTCGTCTCTTTTTGTTGTGAGTCATCACGTAAATTATCGATCAAGAAAGGTTCGGATCAAATCGTACAGTTCGGGTGAACGCACGAGGAATGAATCGTGGCCAAAGTCCATCGACAGCTCTGCATAGGTCGCATCCTTCCCCAGACGTAACAGTGCTTCCGCAACTTCACGATTGCCTTGCGGCGGATAAAGCCAATCAGAGGTAAATCCAACGACTAGTCCAGGCGCTGTGACAGTCGAAAGGGTATCATCCAAGGAAACTGCCCCATGCAGGTCGAAGCGATCCAGTGCCTTGGTCAAATACAGGTAGGTATTGGCATCAAAGCGTCCAACAAAGCTCTGGCCTTGGTAGCGCAAATAGCTCTCAACCTCAAATTCGACGTCGAAATGCTCCTTGCCAGTATCCTCAGTACGCCGCTTGCGCCCAAACTTAGCTTCCATACCCGCATCAGAGAGATACGTAATGTGTGCCATCATCCGAGCCACCGCGAGGCCATGCCCTGGCGGTTGATCTGGGTCATAATTACCATTATCCCAAATCGGATCACGCATGATAGCTTGACGGCCAGTATCATTAAAGGCGATGGCCTGTGCGTTGTGGCGCGCACAACAAGCCATGGCAATGTAACGCCCCACCCGCTGCGGAAAATCAATCGCCCATTGCAGTGTTTGCATACCACCCATACTTCCACCAACGACAGCATGTAAGCGATCCACACTCAACGAATCGAGTAACAGGCTCTGCGCTTTGACCATATCGTGCACAGTCAATTTTGGGAAATCTAATCGATACCGCTCGCCAGTTTCTGGGTTAATGGAATACGGCCCAGACGAGCCAGAACAACCACCCAGTGAATTCGAACAAATAACAAAATAGCGCGACGTATCAATCGGCTTACCTGGGCCTACGGCAAAATTCCACCAGCCCGATTTACGCTCATCGATACTGTGCACACCTGCACAATGATGATTTCCACTGAGCGCATGGCAGATGAGGATCGCATTATCCTTAGCCGCATTTAGATGCCCGTAAGTCTCATAACGCAAAGTCAGCTCAGGAATGGTCCCGCCCGATTCGAAATGAAACGGTTCGTGAGAAACAAAGTCCTGACACTCAACAAAGCCAACGTCTCCTTCTTCAGGAGAAACTTGTGGCGCTGCTTCGGAATCATTCATAGCTCAATAGTCAAAGTAAATGCTCGAAACATAGCTAGTAGAAATGCAGCGGCTCAAGTACGAGTGTTGCAACACAGAGAAACTAAAATCCTTTAATTTTGAAGAGTCCAGTCACACTGGCGTTGTCGTGAATGCGCTTAATACCTTCACCCAGCAATGCCGCAACACTGAGGACTGTAATTGGCACTCCATCACGCTGTTCCACTGGAGTCGTATCCGTCGTAATCAAACGATCGAGCAGGCCATTGGCAATACGCTCATAGCCCATATCATTGAGCACACCGTGACTGACCGCAGCCATCACGCTCTTGGCACCATTCTTTTTGAGCAACTCGGCAGCTGCACACAAAGTACCCGCGGTCTCAGTCATATCATCGATCAGAAGAATATCGCGCCCGTCCACATCCCCGACCATTGAGACCGCTTCAACTGTCTCGGCCGAAGTTCGACGTTTCGCGATAAAGCCAAGTGGCACATCGAGCATACCCGCATACGCGGATGCCATTTTCATTCCGCCAACGTCGGGAGAGAAGAGCGTTAAGTTGCTGGTATCGATATCCTTCAAATACTCGAATAGAACCGGCGATGCGTAGAGATGATCGACGGGGATATCGAAGAAGCCCTGAATCTGCTGAGCGTGCAGATCGACCGTTAATACACGGGTCGCCCCCGCGGAGACTAAGAGGTTGGCAACCAGCTTGGAAGTAATCGGCACACGTGGTTGATCTTTACGATCCTGACGAGCATATCCATAAAAAGGTATCACTGCTGTGATGCTACGTGCCGAGGCACGGCGGGCCGCATCAATCATGATGAACAGCTCCATCAGATGCTGATTTGCCGGGTTACAAGTGGACTGGATAATAAAAATATCCGCACCACGGATGTTCTCATTAATTTGAACGAAGCTCTCCCCATCGGGAAAACTCATTACCGTCGCATCGCCGAGAGGGACATCCAAATAATCGCAAATATCTTTCGCGAGTTTTGGATTGGAATTTCCGCAGAAGATTTTCAGTGAGTTTTCTTTCATATCAATTATCCACTTGTGCCACATTCAGGCAGAGACTCGACTCTTTTTTCTAATTTATCGAATCTTTTGAAAAGGTCAGGGAGACGCCGCTGTAAAACAGCAATCCGATTATACAGCAGAAGCGGTTCAGCTGTGGGACCACGCACCTTCTCTTTGGGCTCCAACGAGCGCGACACACCCGTACCACCTGCAACTACCACACCGGAACCAATCGATAAATGCCCGGCAACTCCAGCCTGCCCAGCGAGTATGACGCCATCGCCCAACACGGTGCTACCTGCGATAGCAACCTGAGCAATCACCAAACAGTGCTTACCGATACGCACATTGTGCGCAACTTGCACCTGATTATCGAGCTTAGTGCCAGCACCGATCATCGTCGACCCAAAGCGGGCGCGATCAATCGCGGTATTCGCGCCAACATCGACATCTGCCTCCGTCACGACATTTCCAATCTGGGGAACACGCTGATGCGCGCCGTCGATAAATTCGTAGCCATAGCCATCGGAGCCAATGACACAGCCAGGGTGAAGCCGATTACGTTCGCCGATCACACAGTAATCGCCGATGACCACCTGCGAGAACAGATGCGACTCATCCCCCACGCTGGCATATCTACCGACGCAGACGTGTGATTCGAGCACTGCAGCACCAACGACTGCGCCTTTGCCGATACAGCAAAACGGACCAATGGATGCGGCAGGCGAGACAATGGCATCGACATCAATAAAAGCAGTCGGATGCACGCCAGGCGCAGGGAGTGGCTGTAAGCTTTTCTCGATGTCGCGACACAACAGCGCGAGTGCATACGATGGATTATCTAGCTTGATGTATAGCTGCCCCGCCTTCGGTGTTTCATCATAATCACGCGGCAGCAGCAGTATCGACGCAGCCGAGGACTTGACCGCATCACGATACTTGGAGTTACCCAAAAAGGACAAATCGCCTGCCATCGCTTCCGCGAGTGAGGCGATTCCGGTGATTTCACCTCGGTATTCACCAGAAAATTCCGCCTCGTCACCGACGATTTCCAGGATACGTTGAGTGGTATATGCAAATGACATATTAAAGATAAAACAAAAAACCCTGTTCTTAGCGAGAACAGGGTTTTTGAAGATTAAAATTTTTAACAGACTTATTCGCTAGCGTTCAAGACTGCGATGACCGCATCGGAGATCTCAAGATCTTCGGCTGCGAAGACCACTGTATTGATTGGCACCACCAAATCGATACCCTTGTCCATCGCGACCTGCTTCACTGCTTCCACAGCCTTCTGCTGCAATGGCGCTAATTCTTCTTTTTGCCCTTGCTGAGCGAGCTGCTGTGCCTGTTGGCGGAACTCTTGCAACTCGACCTGAGCAGCTTGTAGCTGAGCTTGAAGACCAGCGATCTCTGCTTTTGCTTCAGCCTTTGCCTCGTCGCCCAGTGCCGGATTCTTCACTCTTGCTTCAGCTTCGCGACCAGTTATCACGATCGATTCGATACTAGCCTGCATTTTCTTCATCTCTTCCTCAACCGGCCCAACTGAGCCTTTGACCTTCTCGACTGCTGCTTGGAAAGCGGTGTAATCATTCAAGATACGCTGCACGTTGACCGTAGCGACAACTGGAGTTTTCTGAGCGAAGAGACCGACTGCACAGAAGATAGAAGTAAGAAATAGAATAGTTATTTTTTTCATTAAGATATGATGAACGTTTTTATGTGATAATGCAAGCAACACTAGAAGCGTGTGCCAAAAGAGAAGTTAAACTGTGCGCCGTTGCCTTCAGCGTCATTAGGAACTGTGAGTGGAAACCCCAAATCGAGCTTTAGCGGAGAGCCCATCAGAATGATACGCGCACCAACACCCCAGTTTGAAGCATAATCTGAAGGACTAAAATCATAATCGGACTGATTAACAAAGCCGCAATCATAGAAAGCAACTAGCCCTAAAGGTTCCGCAAGCCGGAAACCATATTCAAAAGAAAGCATCCCATAGGAGTTTCCGCCAACGGCTTCTTCATCGTCATCTGAGTCTCGAGGACCAACGTCACGGTGCTCGAAACCACGTAAACTATCAGGACCACCTAGGTAGAAACGGTCATAGAACGGCACTTCATCGCTATCCCCATACGGCGAAGCGGTGCCAATACGGCCAATAATAGAGAACGTTTGGTCGTACTTATCAAAGGTCGGTATAAATTGTGCCGTGCGCGCCTCTAGCTTGAGATAATTCACATCACCACCAATCCCAGCCAGCTCAGAGGAGAGTGTGGTGCGATTACCACTACGTGTGAACATCAGTGAATTTCGAGTGTCGCGAAGCAGCGATAAGCCGACCTTCGACACGATATCTGTCTCACCATCGGCAGCTTGATAGACATCAGCTATACCGTCGTTTGGACGTGAACCGTCCGGACGGTCTGGCTCAGCTGGATTACTAGTCCTAAAATCCACATCGAAAATTTCAACCATTTCAAAGCGATAAGACATACGTGCTTCGACCAACTCGAAAAGACGGCGGCGCAGGTAGAGTTCAAAGCCAGTGCGCAGCTCATTATAATCGCTGCTGTTATAATCCGACTCAGTACGGAACAGCTCGACTCCAAAAGCCAAACGCTGTTCGAACAACCACGGCTCCTCGAAAGCAATCAAGACCTCATTACTCGTGCTACCCAAAGACGCACGAAAGCGGAATTTCTGACCATCGCCACGGAATCCAGAGCGATAGTTAAACAAATCAAAATTCCCCTGCGTCAGCTCAAAATAAACCACCGCGCTTTCAACGGAACCGAAGCCGGCACCGAAAGTGAAGTTACCCGTGCGACCTTCGCTGACCGTTATACTCAGATCACGACGGCCGGGAACATTGGTGGCCTCAGCGTTCATGCGTACATCGCCAAAGTAGCGAGTATTACGTAAACGATTCTCACTGGTAGCCATGCGTTTCAAGTCAAAGACATCGCCAGGGCGCAAGGCCAATTCACGAATGATCACACGAGTCTTGGTGATTGTGTTACCCTCAACCTTAATCGATTCAACATAGAACTTCTCGCTCTCGCGAACATGAAAGACCACGTCAATCGCACGCGTATCCATATTCGGCACGCGCTCAGCACGCACACCTGCGTCCAAATAACCCCGTGATGTGTAATACTCACGAACAGCCGCCGCCGCCGCATCCACTTTCTCAGGAGAAAACGGATCGTTGGTCGAAGCCTTGACCGCTCCAAGCAGCTCACTCGTGGTAAAAATCGTGGCATTGTCGATCGTTAGCTCTCCGACAGTGTATAACTCTCCCTCTGTGACAGGTATGGTAATGTAGAGCTGCTTATCACCCTTAAATTCGAGCACGACATCGTCCACATCGATAACGACATCCAAATAACCCTGGTTGCGGTAATAGGTGCGCAACAACTCTAAGTCTTCCTTGAACTTAACTTCATCAAAACGGCCAGATCCAGTTAGCCACGACAGCCAGTCGGTCTGCTGCGTCTCCAGAACCTTAGCCAATTCCTTATCCTCGATGACGGAATTCCCCTCGAACAGCAGGCTTTTAATTTTAACATTCGAGCCTTCATCAATGTCAAACAGCACAACCGCATAACCAGTATCTTCATTGCGTTGAATGCGATAATCCACCGTCACATCAGGGTAGCCCTTCTTCACATAGTAAGCCTTAATCTTGTCAGCAGCTTCGCTGACTTGATACTCATCCAACGGTCCGTTAGCCTCTAATTCTCCCTTTGAGGACAAGCGACCTTCTTTATATTTCTGATTCCCAGAATAGGTTATACGCTCGATCGTATACTTGGGAATCACTTCGAAGATCACATCCACAGAACCATCGTCTGAATTCTCGACTTTCACTTCGACGAACTCGAAATGGCCAGTGCCATATAGCGTCCGAATCGACTGATCAACCAAGGCCGTATTATAATTCATGCCCCTGCGTAACTGGACATTGCTAAACACGAACTCCTCACTCACAGACTTAAAGCCATCGAACTCGACTCGCACTTCATTTACCTTTGGGTATTCTTGAGCAGAGAGGGATGTGAAACTAAAAAAGGCGGTGCAGTAAATCGCGGCACACAACAAAGTCTTAATAAATAACATAGGTCGGGATTTCAAAATAGGATCGAAGGACTAGCGATGAAAATTTTCGTAGCGAGTGTAGCGACGAACGAATGTTAAATCGATCTCTCCGATCGGGCCATTACGTTGCTTCGCGATAATTAATTTAATGTGCTCCTCAGCAGAGGGCAAGCCGCCATCCTGCACCGCTTCGTCATCGTCGTCACGCTTCTTCGGACGATGCAATAGCAAGACCACATCGGCATCCTGCTCGATCGATCCAGATTCACGGAGGTCAGAGATACGTGGGTCACGATTTTCCTTTTCTGACTCGCGGTTCAACTGACTAAGCACCACGACCGGAATGGCCAACTCCTTGGCCATGCCCTTCATGCCACGTGAAATATCCGCGATCTGCTGCTCACGCGGCATGCGCGGGTCAGAACCTCGAATTAATTGTAAGTAGTCGACTACCACTAGGCCTAGAGGGCTCTTGGTGTGAAGCCGGCGCGCTTTCGCACGAATATCTAAAATAGTTGAGCTGGCATTATCATCGATCCACAATGGTGAGCTCTTCAGCTCTTTCGCAGTGGTAACAATATCCTCCATGTCACCCTTCGAAGCGACACGATCGCGAATACGCTTCATATCGACGCGTGAGCGACAGCAAATCAAACGCATCGCCAAATCTTCGGAGGTCATTTCCAAACTAAAGACCAGTACCCCTGACGGCTGACGGCCTTCCGCAGGCAACATCGCATGCTCGGCAAAATTCATCGCCAAAGAGGTCTTGCCCACCGAAGGACGAGCCGCCAACACGATCATTTGCCCAGGATGAAACCCATACGTCATACCATCGAGGTCGCGAAAGCCAGATAGCACGCCGCTAATGTCATCCTTACCACTTAGCAGCGCTTGAATGTTTGAAACTGCACCATCCACTGCCTCACGGATTGGGGTCGCACCTTCCGTGACGCGGCCACTGCTAATGTCAAAAATGTCCTGCTCGATCTTTTCGATGAAGGTGGACATATCCTCCTGCTGTTCATAACAAGCCTCGATCGTCTCGCGAGAGGTACGGATCAAGCGACGCAGCAGATACTTCTCGTGAACAATTCGCGTAAAGAAGCGCGCGTGAGCTGGGGTCTCGATTCGATTTTGAATCGCATAGATCGCGGCGATACCGCCGACTTCTTCTTCCATGCCGTTCTTACGGAGATAGTCCAATAGGAGAATCTCGTCGATCGGGTCACCGGTCTCATACAAAGACAGTAGCGCTCGAAAGAGCTCCTGATGAGAGCTCTTAAAGAAATAGTCCGGTGTCAGCTTGGCTTCAATACACTCGGTCAAAATTTCGCGGCCGCCGTCAATTAAGCAAGCAGCCAGCAGACCTTCTTCGGCCTCCAAGTTGTGCGGTTGCACACGAATGCCATCTGGCGCTTGTTGTGACTTGCGGCTATCACCAAATTTACGGTCGCCTTTATTGCGACCGTAAGAAGAGTTTGATGATTCAGGCGGCATGGGACGAATTAGTGGCTAATCAACCGCACTGAGTGACTTAATCTTCGTCTTCGTCAGAAGCGTCTTCAGTAGCCGCTTCTTCGATCGGATTTTCAGAAACTACTTCGAACTTCAGCTCAACTTCAATATCAGCGTGTAGCTTGATGGCAGCCGTGTGTGAACCGAGATCCTTGATTGGCTGAGCCAAACCGAGTTGCTTTTTCACCAGCTCGATACCCTCTTCTTTGAGGCGCTCGATTAAATCATTGGCAGTCACAGCGCCAAACATCTTGCCGCCTTCGCCAGTCTTCACTGCGATTGCAATGCTCGTCTTTTCGATCTGCTCGCCAAGTGTGCGTGCTGATTCAAACTCTTTCTGCTCACGTGCTTCGCGTGCTTTAAGCAGCGATTCCACATGCTTCTTGTTTGCCTGAGTGATCGGCAAAGCTTGCTTGCGTGGAAGCAAGAAGTTGCGCGCATAACCTGCACGCACTGTTACTGTGTCACCTTCGGCGCCGAGGCCTTTGATGGGTTGGAGGAGGAGAACTTCAGAGTTAGCCATGATACGTATAATTTAAACTGTGATATAAAGAGGAAAAAGGATGTTTAAAACGGCACGTCCTCATCAAGCGTGTCGTTATCATTAGAGAAGTTTGCTGCGGGAGCCGCGGCCGGCGCCGAGTCTTCGGTCGCTGTAGCTGCACGGGATGGTGGGGAGCTCCTGTCGTAACCCGCAGATTGACCGCCGTCACCATCTTCGCGACCACCAATGAACTCAAATTTGTCCAAGATAACGCCAAGCTTGCTGCGCTTTTGCCCCTCGGACTCCCACTGATCAAACTTCAACCGGCCTTCCACGAAAAGGGGACGACCTTTGCGCATGTATTTGCTGATCACCTCGGCCTGTTTACCAAATGCGTCGATGTCGACATACGTGACTTCCTCGCGACGCTCACCATCTTTGGTGGAATAGACACGATTAACAGCGAGACCAATTTTACAGATTGAAATACCGCCAGCCGTCACCCGCAACTCAGGGTCGCGGGTCAGATTACCCATTAGAATGACTTTATTAAATGAGGCCATGACGTTTCACTTGTAAGGGCGAGAGTACACTACGACACACTCGAACTAAACCGACTGAACGAAGATGCGGTTGACGCGTTTATCGAGACGAAGCTTCTCTTGGAGTTGAGCAGGCACTGTGCCTGGACCTTCGAAGTAAACTTCGAGGCTGTGGCCTTGAGTGAAGCGACGATCCGCAGCACGCGCGAATTCGCGCATTCCGAGATCTTCACTATCAGTGACCGTTCCACCGAGTGAAGCGAGAATTTCTGTCAAATCAGCCAAGAGCTTAGCGGAATCGTCTTCTGATTCGCGTAGGTCGAGGATGAAAGTAGTTTTGTAGTTGTTTGTAGTCGTTGCGCTCATGCTATAGTGCCGTGCGTTGGTTGATGAAGTTCATGGCGTACTCAGGCTCCTTGTCAATAATGAGCTGTAAATGCTCAAGATATGTAGGGTTCTGATCTGCCAAAAGTGTTTGTTCGTCCTTTGTGAATTTACTCAAGACGTAATCTGCGAGGTCCATTTCTTTGTGTGGTTTCGCACCGATCCCGATGCGATAGCGAAGAAAGCCTGGCCCAATTTGTGCGAGCAAATCGGTAATCCCATTGTGACCACCCGCGCTACCACTCAAACTAAGCTTAGCCCTGCCAAGTTCGAGAGTGATGTCGTCGTAAACGGCGACAAACGATGAGGCCGAGAGCTTTCGATAGCGTAAAATCGCACCTAGTGACCGTCCGCTGGCATTCATGAAGCATTGAGGCTTCACCAGCAAGAGTCTACGCTCTTCATAGGACACAGTCGCGATTTCCGCTTCGAAACGGGCTTCCGTCTTCCACTCGGCACCCAGCTTCGCAGCCAGTTTCTCAACTAGCGTAAAGCCGACATTGTGCCGTGTGTTGCGGTATTTAGAGCCCGGATTTCCGAGGCCGGCAATGACCGCTATGGACATTTTGGAAAGAACAAAGAGAGAATCGAAAACGTTTCTCTCGAGAAAATTACTTAGCGTCGTCGCCTTCAGCAGCGTCGTCGTCCTTGACTTTAGAAGCAGGCACTTCGTCAGCTGCCACTTCGTCGACCACTTCAATCACCTCTACAGCAACTGTAGGAGGCTGACAAGACACGATCACTTGGATCGGATTACCAAGGTATTCAACACCGTCAACC
>JAQXBA010000156.1 GCA_029252625.1 Opitutia bacterium
ATCTTCCCACCATTGAGAGCAGAGCAGGAAGATGAGTATCGTCGCTACTTGGAGCTGATACGCATCGGACAATTCTACGAGACCTTTGAGCCTGACTGGGACGCGGACAAACAGTTATACAAGGACTACTGCCACGCAGGTATTGACGGCAAAAAGGAGCACGGTGCTGCTAAGATCGAGATGAAGGAGGAGGAGTTCTTGGCACTGCCTTCGCGCAAGGGGGTCAAGTTGTGCTGGCAGGTCATCCTTAACGGCAAGGGCAACCCGTCACGGATATTCGCAAGATCAGCTACATGGGCGAAGTTCAAGCTCCTATTCCCTATCATGGCAAAGCGTATAGCTGGAATGAAGCGGGCGAATCCACGGAAGCTCGGGAATCACCTACGAGCAATCGAGGCGCAGTTCGTGAGTGCAATCGCCCAAGTGTTCGAACATTCGACGGCCACAACTTACGACGGGTGGTTGGTCGAGGCCGAGCATGCACAAGCTCTCAGCGATTCAGTGCGTGCGTTCTCAGGTCAACTGCTTGGCTTCTGCGTTCACACAACCATCGAGGATAGCGCGGGGGAATGGCCAAACGAATGCCTGACCGTGGATGAGTTCTACCAGCCCGATGTGATCTCTGAGGACGTGGACGGATTCAAAGGATTTCGGACTGCACTGGAGTCGGCTCAATACAAGGGCAACCATAGAGCCGAACCTAGCTCGTTGCACCGTGACCATTAACGCCCACGCCGTAGGATCTTGACTCACTCAGTGGCAATAAGCATTTGTATTCATACAAATGAATGCGTTAGATTTCTGTTATCCCACCTTAGCTCAGGTGCCAACTGAAGCACAGCTCAGTTTATCCACAGCACTGATTGGTGGTTTATTTCTACTGATTTGCGCCGGAGTCTCGTTTTTTACGGCTTGGTTTGTGGCAAAATCGCAGCGAGAAGAAAAGTATAACTTTGCTCTTATCGGAAAGCGCTTTGAGGTAAATCAAGCATGCTACGAATGGGCGGAAAGGATGGCCGAAGTTTATTGCGACGAAGATAAAAAGCCGGAAGTTTTAACGGGCGCTAAAAAATGGTTCCATGAAAACAGTCTGTATCTTTGCCCCAGCGTCCGAGGGCAGTTCAATGAGGCAATGAGGAATGTAGGGCATTACGACATAAAGATACGACACGCAGTAGATACTAGCCAAGGAAAAGGGGCTCATTCGGACGAAGCAGTTGCGGCAAACGAGGCATTAAACGAGGCTTTTAAAAGCATTAAAGGCGCCCTCAAAGCTAAATTGGAAGCCGAGGTAGATGGCAACTTCTGGGAGCGCATGAAATAGAGCCCAAAAAAGGCAACGCTCGTTTCACGGGCACCCTAATTTCTATAATATTATGTCAGTTAAAAAGATCAGCAATGATGTCCTCGGCATGCTTCAGGGCATCCTTGATGCCGGTATTAGTCGAGCCAACCGTGAAATCAAGTGGAACGAAGACCAAATTAAACGCATCAGGGTGGCTAAATGCGGTGGCATCCGTGAACATCAAAAAGAGATAAGAGAGGCGAAGCAGAGTCTGCTCGACTTGCCTATTAAGTTCGAACGGGATAAGGAAATATTCCTCTCGGGACGCACTGATGTAAAACCAAAGTGCTGTGACGGGACTGGAGTGTTTAAAGACGAAAAGGAAACTAAGAAGGATCGAAAAAGAAGTTTCCGCACGATATACTACAGTGAAGTCTACATACTCCAGAACATCGCCTATGTAGTGGTGGGACTCTACTCTGAAGAGGAAAAGTCACTGCTTGTTCAAGCGGAACACGACAAAGAGCGAAGCAAATTTGAAAGGCTGAAACGAAAATTCGAACTAGCACAGAATCTTGAAGAGAAGCCGAAACGCAGGCCGATTCCGGAAGAAGTCAGAGTGGCAGTCTGGCGAAGAGATCAAGGCACATGCGTTAAATGTGGTTCACGCGAGCGTCTAGAGTATGATCACATCATACCAGTTGCCGAAGGCGGCGGCGATTCGGTTCGCAATATCGAACTGCTCTGCGAGAAGTGCAATCGGAGCAAAGGAGCAAAAATTCAATAAGAACCAATCCATCCGAATGCAGTGCGAGACGCTGAGGCTCTTCTCGGAGGAGTAGGTTAACACCGCAGCGCCACGTTAATCGACTTGAGAGCCGATGCTACGCGCTCCACTCGCTGATCTGGATGCTCTCCCATCGATGCGTAGTTCTCGCGATCTTTATGACACAGAGACATCCCAGAATCATCTTGCCCATGCATCGTCCTGCAGGCAGTGTCATAGCAGTTCTTTAAACATCAGCGTCGTAAACGCATCTTTAGAAGTGCCCTGTTGATTCAGGGTCACGCCAACCGAGCACGAGAGCGCAACGGTGGTTTAATGATGTGCGGTTTGACGCAACCGAAACCTAGCACTCTCTAACACGATGAATCGACCGTAGAGGCCGATTTTTTTTATGCCTGATGAGGGTGCGTTCACACACATCACACATCATCATGACCATCATCAAAAGTAAAAAAGCATCGATCCGGATCTGGGCGACAAATCCCGACCACCACCTGTTCAATAACAACGGCACTTATTGGATTCATTACACGGCCTTCCCAACGCCAGTGACCAAGCAACGTGTGCGCAAGTCACTTAAGACGCATAATATCGAGGTCGCCCGAGAGCGACGTGATTCACTGCTCGCAAAGCTGTTCTTCGAAAGCAAGGAGGTGGCAGCGTGAGTAACGAAATTTATCACTTTGAGCCTGTCGAGGAGAACGAGGCTGGGTTTTCGCTGAATAAGCGAGTCGTCGCAGTCTACCAACTGGCTGGCTTTATCCATCAGTCTTACCGCAATCACTCTGACTATCCTCAAGGCAAACCGATCTGGAGCTACGTTGAGCGTGGTGGAAAGCTGACAGGGATTGAAAGCTCGGAATCCGCCGAAGCACTACAGGCTGAACTTAGCGGCGAACCTACCACCAATACAGAGGCTGGACTGACACATACGATTGGAGCCGTGCAGCGGCTCTTTATCGGCTTGCATAAGCTAGACGGGGCAGAGGTCAGCAGAGAGGCAATCATAGCCATCCTCGCGAATAAGCTGGATACCTTTACAGTGACGGATGCCTTGGGCTATTATCAAGGCGAGCCAGAGCCGACATTGATTGCGGAAGTCCCTATTACTGGCGGGACTGAACTCGTGTCTTTGGCGCAACATCTGGCAGACACCTTCAATCAGGATGCTGTAGGCGTAGAAAAGGACGGCATCTACACTCGTGTGTTCGGGAAGAGAACGCAAACCTTCGAGGAACTGGACGAAGATGAATATAATAAATCGAACACCTCAGAGGAGGAGTCGAAATGAATAAAATGGATCAAATAGATGGCTACGTAAGTTCGGAGCTTTGGGCGTGCCCTGCAGTTGCAGATGGGGACAAAGATTTTACTGCATTCGTTAAGGAATTCGATTTTTGGGGCATCGACTGCTTTTATCGAAAAGTCATCTATTCGCTCATCAATGGAGCTTGTGCTTCTGGGCTGCAACCAGTCGCTGCTGCTGAAATCGTGGAATCTCTGAATCCAGCTTGGATCATCCTTTTTCCATTCCTCAAGCAGCTAGAGGGGGAGTATGTGACACGCCTCGCGACATCCAATGCAGCATCTCGCCGCAATTCATCATTAGCTGCAGCGATTAGAGAGTCTTTAAATTCAGAGCGACTCTATGTTGCATGTCAAAATTGTCCGATGAATGAGGAGGCATGGTGTGCATTCGCATTCTGCGTGGGAGCTGTTGGTCGGCAGCGTGGACTTTCATTTGCTGCGCACGTAGTAGAGAGGTGGCGCTCTCGTTATGATCATGCTGAGGG
>JAQXBA010000167.1 GCA_029252625.1 Opitutia bacterium
TGTGGGCGACTCGCCCACATTGATCCTGCGTTGCTGTAAAGGAGGGCGAGTCGCCCTCCCTCCTTTACCCTTTCCCGCTCATCGCCGATGAAGCACAAAAAAACGATAGAAAGAGTTGAATTATTAGTGCGCCGCTATTGCTTCGGCTGGCACTGATTGTGCAGCAGCTGCTTCGGTTAGTGTTGTCTCGACTGCGCCCGCTAGATTTTCGGACTCTGGCTCGGCGCTCAGATCCATGACCACCTCTTCAGCGGTCCAAGGTGTACCGCGTGAACCATATTGATCCATGTAGGCAACCATCGTCGCCTCAGTGACCTCGGAGGCTTGGTTGCCCCACGACTGTCGAATATAAGTCAACACGCCAGCAATCTCTAGTGGTTTCAAATTGAGACCATTTGGACCGAAGGCAGGCATGTTACCATTGTATTGACGACCAGCAACTTCGATGGGACCATTGAGTCCGTTAATCAAGATACGAGCGAGGCTCTCTTGATGGTCTGTCACCCACTCCGAGCCTGCAAGTGGCGGAAACGCCCCAGCGATGCCCAGGCCAGTCGCTTGGTGACAAGCAGAACACTGCGCATTGTAGATCTTCGCACCACGATCAAACAATGATACTTGAACCACCGCGACCTCTGCATACGGGTTATAATCGAACGTGTAGGCTTCCTTATGGAAGTGACCGCCATACTGAATTAAATACACACCACCCCAGAAACACAGAGCAGCAAAGAGGAAAAGGATGAAAATTGGAACTGGCGAAGAGCCGTTGCTCGGCTCATCCTGCTCACGCATGAGGGCGTCGTGCAGCTCTTGATCGCGGTTATCCTTAGTGTGTTGCTCGTCGCTCATTATTCAGAAATCTGTGCCTCTGGAAGGCTGTAGTTAAGTTGTAGACTGAGCAAATACTCAACCAAAGCTTCGGCTCGATCAGTTGGGACTACTTCATATCCAGCCGCTGGTGCGTAATTCGAATCGGCTTCAAACTGCAACGCATGCACCGACCCAGCGCCTTCAATCGCACGAGTTTCATAAAGAAACGCGTACTGTGGCATGGTCGAAACTCCACCCGATGTAATCTTAGGATTGTAGAGGTGTAGATGGTGCCAGTTCGCATCGCTTTGGCGGTCACCGATGGTCATTAGGTCGGGGCCGACGCGCTGGCGACCGAGCAATACGGTGCCCTGAGTAACATAGTCGCGTGCGACTGTATGCCGCTTGCCCCACTCACGCTCAATATCCGAACCATAACCAGCTCGACGAACTTGCTGCGTGTGGCAATACACACAGCCCAAATCGGTGTAGACTGCTTTACCCTGCTGCGCCGATCCTGACATTTTCGCAGGATAGAGCGGATCACCGGCGACGGGGTTGCCGACTTCATCTAAAGTCTCGGTGGTTTGCGCTAGGCTACCGAGTTGAATATAACTACTGAGAACCAGACCCGTAAAGGAGAAGGCCAAGGCGATAAGGATCCCACAAAAAAGAAGCGGTAGATTTTTCATTACGCTGCACCCTCCTGGTTGCCAGATTCAAGCAATGTGGGACCTTGTTTCGCACGGACGTAGCCGGTGGTGAATAGCATCCATAAGAAATTAATGATAAAGGCGAGATGGCCAATTGCTAGGCAGACCACACCGATTGAACGAATTTGCAGCCACGGTAGCATATTTTGAACGACATCCAAGAACGGCAGCGTCGCGTCGTTCATTTGATTACCAGCGAGCCAACCGCCGACAATTAGTGACACCACGACAATTGTAATACCGAACGCACTGCCCCAGAAGTGACAGTAAATTAAGCGGGTGGACGGCCACTCGCGCTTGGTTAAACGAGGTAACATATAGTAAAGACCACCGAACATCACCATAGAGAAGAATGCATAGACCAGGTGCTGATCTTGACCGATGGAAAAAGTCGTAAAATGCGTAATCACGTTGACCGATCGAAACGCCATCAACGAACCGACCATATTGGCAAAGAAGTAAGACAACACACCAAACATGACGAAACGAAGCGCTGGGCTGCGCCACACTACGGCACGTTCACCTTTCACGGAAAGATACAAGTTGAGTGCCACGGTAATCACCGGCACGACCATCATCACCGCAGCAACGATACTCACAGAACTGATCCAAACAGGAATTGGGCCACCGATCAACTGCACCATACCAGTCCAGCTACCAAGCAGCGCTAGAGAAACAAAACCGAGCAAGGCTAGCGTATAAGAATGAATCGGACGCCCAATCACCTTAGGGATCACATAATACGCGGTCGCCAAAGCCATCGGTGTGAGCCACAGATTCTGAAAACTGTAGGCAAACCAGCTGCTGGTAATCGACTGTACCACGCCACGCGCGGGGAACCAAACAACCATGAACTCGGCGATCATGTAGATCCACGGAAACCAGAAAAACGCAGCGAGGATGTACCATTGCGAGACATACACGCCCTGCCCTTGCCGAGCACGGAAAGCCAGAATACCCCAAGCGCCGATCAACGCGTAAGAAATCAATAGCAGCGGCGTTGCATAAGCAGGGATTTCCAAGAACTCAGCCCCGGTCAAGTCGCCCGCAAGGATACCTAGGATACCGACCTTTAGACCGAAATTCCAAAATAAGCCTGCGACAATCAACAGACCACCGCTGCGAATGGGTGACAGTGACAAGCGAGCCATAATCCAAAGCCCGATTGCGAAAATCACATTGCACCCCCATCCAAACAGCATCGCGTTGGTTGCAGCAGGATAGAGACGGCCGTAAGTAACGAATTCGCAACCAGACATAAAACCTGGCAGATACGACTGTAAGGCAGTGATCAGCGTCAAGCCGGTACCGACGAGGAGCCAGAGGATCGCGGCGATCACGAAAAACAGCGCTGGGAACCGGATGGAAGCATCGATCTCACTCAGCACCGAGCGCACATTGGCGTCCGTGGAAGTGGATTGAGAGTTGGACTGGGGAGCGATGCTCATGAAGAATGAATGCTTCGAGTGATTAGTGCGCTGCCTGGTAGGCCGCCACGGTCGAATCCATCGCATCCACAATTGGGATACGCACGATACCAGCTTCTGCGTCAATGACTTCGAAACCGACGAGCTTTGCCATCCCTGCAGCGCGTGCTTGGTCTGACTTAGCTTGGCGCTCCTCGTTTGCTGCCTGATCAATCGGATCCGGACGGCTAGGTAAGTAAGCGACGAAGAGAATCGCGGCGAATGCTAAGATCGCGCCAATGATACCGACGAGTGAGAGCAGACGACTGCTGTTAGATAATTCTGGTTGAGACATCTTAAATTACTCAGAGTAGTTGATGGAAATTGCGATATTCGGGTCACGAATAGGAATCGGCTCGGCTTTCTTGGTGCTGCGGCAGAATGCATAAATGCAAATGCCACCGATACCAACCAGCGAAGCGATATCCACCCAGCAGACAGAGAACTGACGAACCAAGTAACCCGCTGCGTGAGCGTCTGGGTTGACCAGCTTACCGGGAATGATATTCCAGTAGAGATCGAGCAGGTGGAAAGTTAGAATCCAGATAGAGATAGCAACGGTGCGCCAAACAACGGTCTTGGTCTTATACCAAAGCAGGCAGAGGAACGGCGTGAGGAAGTGACCAAAGATCAACCCCATGCTCACCCACCACCAAGAATTGGTGGTGCCATCGAAGTTCATTTCGCGCAGATTATACCAGAAGGTTTCTTCCGGAATATTCGCACTGTAGATCAAGAAATACTGAGAGAAACTGATGTAAGCCCAGAAAATGGTAAACGTCAGCATCAAGCAGCCCAGATCGTAACGGTGCGCCTGCTTCAAAATACCCTTCAAGTAGCCTTTCGATGCAAGCACCACTGTCAGGATGACTAAGATGGCGAGTGCAGCACGCATGGATGCGGCGAAGAACCACACACCATACATAGTTGAGAACCAGTGGTATTCGAGCGATTTGAACCAGTCAATTGCACCGAGCGTCATTGCAACCGCACAGATGAAGAGTCCAACTGAAGACAGCGCATGTGCTTTGGTGGTGTTCTTAATATCGCCAGTCTGATCGGTATTGAACGACCACTTACGCAGTAAGCTCGTGATGAGGATGAAAACGCCAAAGATAGCCAATACACGGACGACAAAGAAATTGATGTTCAGGTAAGGTTGCTTCCAAGTGTAGATCGCATCTTCACCGACAGTGCCATGACCAGGCAGTTCATTGAGTCCACTCATCCATTTCCACAGCAGACCAGGATTCTCATGAAAGAGCGGAATCGCCAACAATGGCAGGAAAAGTAACAACAACCATGGGAATGCTGCCATGCCGTGCTCACATTGACGGCGAATGATAACTGGCCAGCGTGCATAGAATACATACCAGATCAAAGTTAGAAATGTCATGCCGATGGCGATGGACATCCAGAAACCGATACCGAGAAGCCAACCCATAAATGGGCGTGCGTCACTTTCGTTCCAACCTTGCAATAGGCCAAACGCAGCGAGTGCGATGCCGATGAGGCCAACAATGAGAGCGATGCTCCCTACTTTGTTTGCTTGAGCGTGATGTGCGTCCGAACTCATAGTATTAAAATCCTAACTCTGTGCGTTGTGCTTTGGAGAGATCCTTAGCGTCAGCGAATTGTGAGCGTTGCAGTGCCCGAACATATAGGACGATAGCCCAACGTTCTTCGGGAGAAATGCTTCCATCCAAAGGAAGCATGAGCCCCTTACCGTTGGTGATAACATCGTAAATGTAGCCATCTTCAACGCCGCGAAGACGATCGTCATGGTAACTCGCTGCGAGCACGCCATATGGCTTAGTCACACCATTACCGTCTCCAGCTGCACCGTGGCAGACAGTACAAAAGATGTCATACTTCGCCTTGCCTTCAGCCATGAGCGCGTGGCTCACTTCGATTGGCACAGTCTTAACGAAGGTGCCATCAGCCTGCTTACCTTGATTAAAAGCGATGTCACCGAGTGTCTTATCTTCGAACCCAGCAGAAAAAACTTCTGCTTGGTTGAAGTAATTTCCACGGGCAACCGTCTTAGCTGGTACTGGGCGATCATTGCGACCATCGCTAAAATACTCGTTTTCAGCCTGCGGCTTATAGCGCGCTTGCCGATCCATGTCTGGGAAGACTTCGAGGGGTGGTTTAGTGCTGTGCGAGCCGCGGAAGCCGAGTATCGACACCGCTGCTACGATCGCAAAAATATAGAGTGCTAAAAAGATACGCATGATACTGTTCTACGCTGAGACCTCCTCGATGTCGGTTCCACCAATTTCCTCTAGAAATTGACGTGTGGCGACCGGATCAAACTTCGAATCACGCGCTTCAATAGCGATGATGAGTCGATCACCAGAGACCTCTAAGAACTTTTCGTTATTGAAAAGCGGGTTATAGTGCTGAGGTAACAAATTTGTGATAAACATTCCACCGAGCGTACCAAACGCGGACAACAGAATGGTCAACTCATACATGATGGGGAACGGGAAAACCAAACTGAAGAAAGGTTGGCCACCTATAATGAGCGGGTAGTCGTAGGCATTCATAAACCAGACGATGATGATGCCGAGCGAAAAACCTGTGATACCGCCACAAAAAGTGAACACTGGCACCCTCGAGCGCCCCTGACCTTGTGCGGCAGGCATCCCATGTACAGGGAACGATGAATACGTATCCCATTTTTTGTAACCAGCATCCCTCACTTTTTCTGCTGCATGAAAGAAAGCAGGTGTGTTCGGGAAGGTCGCGAGAATTCCGTGTGTTTCAGATTCAGACATTAGTGTTGCCCTCCTTTTTCTTCGTCATGGTGGCCATGCGGATCCGCCGCAGGCATCACAAATTTAACTTCAGCGATCGGCATAATTGGCAAGAAGCGTAGGAATAAGAGAAATAATACGCTGAACAAACCAAAGGTACCAAAGAAGGTTAGAATATCGACCATTGTCGGTGAATAATAACCCCAACTACTTGGCATAAAATCATTGGCCAGTGAAGTCACAGTAATTACGAAACGCTCGAACCACATGCCAACGTTGATGAAGATCGACATGACCCAAACCATCGCGGTGTTGCAGCGCACTTTCTTGAACCAAAAAAGCTGAGGAGTGAAAACGTTGCAGCTAAACATCATCAAGTAAGCCCACCAGTATTGGCCGAAGGCGCGATTGATGAAAGCAAAGCTCTCGTATGGATTCGCACCATACCAAGCGATGAAGAACTCCATGATGTAAGCGTAACCAACAATCGAACCAGTGCCCAAGCAGATCTTACACATGTTGTCGATGTGACGCTGTGTAATGAGATCATGCAAACCGTAAAGCGCACGAAGTGGCAACATCAAGGTGAGCACCATACCAAAACCAGAGAAAATCGCACCAGCCACGAAGTATGGTGGAAAGATAGTGGTGTGCCAACCCGGCAACACCGCTAAGGCGAAGTCAAAGGAGACGATGGTATGCACCGAAAGAACCAGAGGGGTGGAGATACCAGCAAGCACCAAATAAGCCATTTCATAGTTGCGCCAGTGGTTACCAGCATTGCGCCAGCCCATTGCAGCCACACCATAAAAATATTTACGAAAGACATCCATACTCTTGGTCATGAAGCCACAACCTTCGTAAGCGCCTTTGGTCAGACGTTGGATCGCACGGTCGCGAAGCACGCCGAGATCAGGAATCATGCCCATGTACCAGAATAACACTGAGACTGTTCCGTAAGTGGAAACCGCGAATACGTCCCATTCCAATGGAGAGCGGAACTGCGGCCAGATGCCATTGGAATTTGGAATGGGAAATAACCACCAGCCGAACCAAACACGACCAACATGGAACAACGGGAAGATACCCGCGCAAACCACCGCGAAAATCGTCATAGCCTCGGCCGCTCGATTAATTGAGGTTCGCCACCCCTGTTTCAATAAACATAGAACGGCGGAAATTAGCGTTCCAGCGTGGCCTATACCAATCCAGAAGACGAAGTTAACAATCGCCCAACCCCAGTTGATCGGATTTGCTAATCCCCACACACCGACACCAGAACTGACAAGCCAAAGAAGGCCCATACCAGTAAAGGATGCAGTCACTAGCGCAATCGCCATACAGACCCACCACCACATCGGGGTTTTTGTCTCGACGATGCGGCAGATCTTATCAGTGACCCAGTTGAAATCACGATCATTCGTGACAAGGGGCTGTTCGTGCAGCTCAGCGGGTTGCACTTTAGCCAACAAGGCGGCCTGAGTTGCGTCCAATGAACTCTCTTGAGTAGTCGTAGCCATTTTAATAGGTTCGCAGTTAGAAATTAGTGAGCGGGATGCGCTTCTTCAGAGTGGGAGGAATGATCGTGACCGTGATCATTATGCGCAGGTGCTGCATGTGGATCGTGGCTTGCATCGTGGTCGTCGCTAGCTTGAGCAACATGCTCGCTGCCATGATCACCACCGTGGTCGTCACCATGACTACCATGTCCATAACGCTCATCGTATTGAGCGTAGGCGTATGGTTTTTCGTAAGCATCCGGCATCTCAGGATTCGGATTACGCAGTCGAGCCAAGTAAGTGGTGCGTGGTCGGGCATTCAGATATCCAAGCACCGAGTAGTTACGGTCACTTGCCTTCATCTGAGAGACTTCAGAGTTCGCATCCGAAATGTCACCAAATGTGATGGCATCGGTTGGGCAAGCCTGTTGGCAAGCCACCTTGATGTTACCATCCGCGATGCGAATGTCGTCAGAAGCTCCAGCGAGACGCTTTTGCTCAATCTTAGCAGATTCGATCCGCTGCGTGCAGAATGTGCACTTCTCCATGACTCCGCGCATACGCACAGTAACATTTGGATTCGCCTGCATCTTCTCAAGTTCTGGCTCATCGACAGGACCGAGTGGACCCTTGTAAACTTCACCGATTTGACGTTTGTTCCAATCGAAGAAATTAAAGCGACGCACCTTATACGGGCAATTGTTCGCGCAATAGCGGGTGCCGACGCAACGGTTGTAAGCCATGGTGTTGAGACCGGAAGAATCATGTACGGTGGCATTCACAGGGCAAACCTGCTCACACGGTGCATTTTCACAGTGCTGACACATCATGCCCATGAAGGACACTTGCACGTCGTCTGGCACTTCAGTCTGATCGTATTTCTCAGCTGAGAAATAACGGTCAATACGCATCCAGTGCATCTCACGTCCACGCAGGACTTGGTCCTTACCAACGATTGGCACATTATTTTCACTTTGGCAGGCAACGACACAAGCCGTGCAACCGATGCAACTATTCAAATCAATTGCCATCCCCCACTGCTGCGGGATCGGAAATTTATCCTCGTTGTCCTTCCAAACTTTTACGTTCGGCAGTGGCTTGGAGAATGCTGGGTGCTCATAAGCGGAGTTACCACGATACTGGTTGATCGACTTTTCTTGAAGCGATTTATCGGCATCTTTCGCGTAATTCGATGGGGCGTGTGACTCGACCCCTACCTTGTTAGCGAAATCAGGTGTTTCAGCGTAACCGGCAGCTGTGTTCTCGCGAACCAGTGCGCGGCCTTCCATCGACCAGTGTTCTTGCGTATTCGCGAGGTGATATGTCTTTTCAGTCAGCTTGATCGAGCCACCGAGCGCGCAACCAAGGCTAGCAGAGGTGCGTACCGCGTAGGCATCAAAGCCAACACCTTGACCCACTCGACCGACGACCTTGCGGCCCATCCCGAGTGGCAGCACTACGGTATAGTTTGCAAGACCTGGCACAACGTGGATCGGTGCTTCAATCGTGACGCCGTTAACAGTCAATTCGACAACAACCGCTTCTTCCTTACCACGCCGGAAGTTCGCCTTGTTTGTTTGAAGTGTGCCCTTCGCCGCCTTGAAGAACTCACTGTCCTTGTTCATTGGCTTCTTGGACGGAAAGATCTGAATGCCTTGAGCACTTTCAAGTTCCTTCGCAAGTGTTGGGCTGATCTGAATGGCATTATCCCAAGTCAACTTGGTGATCGGATCTGGACACTCCATCATCCAACCATTGTTGGCGAAGCTACCATCGAAAGCGTGTGAGCTCGGAGCGAAACGCACTTCGAGCTTATCCGCGCTGAGTTCGTAAGCAGTCAAGCCGTCCACCTTAACGGCGGCGAAATCTACCTGAAGAGACACTGCCTTGTAAGCAGAACCTTCGAGCACACCGTCACTCAAAAATTTATTATAATCGCTACCACCTTGGGCCGCGAAGGTCGCTTGGGCGATCGAATAAGCATCGGTAACCGACGCACCTGCAAATCGGGCCAACACTTCCAAATCATTAAAAGTATCAAATAGCGGCTCAATCATTGGCTGCACCGGAACCAGTGTGCCATTGAATGTGCGTCCATCGCCCCAAGACTCTAAGTAATGCGAGCGTGCAATGAAGACGTTTGCGGCCTCAGCAGTTTCGTTGATCGAACCGCCGATGTAGATGCTCTCAGTTGCTTGTGCTTGAGCTTCGGGCCAGTTCAAATCGATCGGTGCGTCATAAACTGGGTTACCGCCAAGGATAACGAGTGTCTCGACATCGCCTTGATTCAAGCGAGCTGCAGCAACCGCGATGCCCTGCTCTGCAGCGGACACTTCCACGTAGTTGATCGGAGCAGAAAGTGCTTCGTTAATCGCAATGACGATCGCATGAACCGCTTTGGGAAGGTGCTCACCAGCGATGATGATCGAATGGCCGGCATGATCAACTAGGTCAGTTGCGCAAGCATCGACCCATTGAGCGTCGACCTTAAGCGAAGCACCGACCTTGGCTAGTTCAGCAGCCAAATGACCACCGACATGCTTCTTCTCGAGAATTGCCGCACCGACTTGAGCGATGAATGCGCCCATTTGGCTAGAGCTGAGACGCAGACGGTGATCAGCCATAGAGCCAGTCGACGTCAGCGTGCTCTCGACCGAGTAGAGGCGGCTCATCTTGCTCGCATCCTTCGAATCCTTGACCTTACGAGTCTTGGTAAAGTCGCGTGCTTGACTCAAAGAACCGTCAGCATTGATGAGGAACTCAGCGTCGAGTGCGAGCACTCGTTGCGCCTTGGTAAATTCTGGAAGTGCGCGCAGTGACTGACCAAAAACTGCCAGTGCAGCCTGCTCGGAATTGCTTTGATCAATCGCAGTATTCTCAGTCCAAGTCGCTTGCGGAAAGGCTTGTTTGATTTGCTTAACCAATGCCGCACGACTAGGCGATGTGCTTGGCTCGGCGAGAAAAACGAGGCCCTTGCCTTGATTTGCAGTATGTGCCTTGCGAATTGCTTCGAGGCGGTCGCGAACAGCGGCTTGAGAAAGAACGCTAGCGCCCTCTTTACTCTTGGTCGCACGATCTGGATCATACAGATCCAAGATGCTCGCCTGTGTATAAACAGTGGTGGCACCACCGTAAGGCGTAAAGCTTGGGTTACCCTCGATCTTGGTTGGACGACCTGTGTGCGTCTCAACGATCACTGGTACATTATCACGCGCACTCGGCATCGAGGAGGTGTAATAGACCGGCACACCTGGAATCACATTCTCAGGCTGCTTGGAGTAAGGCAGAATATTTTGTTCTGGACGACGGCAACCTGCCATACCTAGGCCAGCAAGACCAAAGGATGCAGCCATCACTTTCATGAAGTGACGACGGTTGACACCTTCCATATCGGAAGCGCCGGCGGGGAATTCACGCTCGACCCAATCTGTAAACGCGGGAGTTTCCGCTAGATCATCGAGGCTTTTCCAGTAACGTGGGCCTGAGAATTCAGAGTTCTTCATAATCTAAAAGAGTGCGATTAACGGTGGCAGCCTGAGCAGCTTTGCGGAGGATTGACCTTCCAGTCGTGAACGAAGCCAACAGCTTCTTTTTTAAATGCCTCGGTATCGGGACGTTCCCAATCAAGGTTGTAAACTTCTTCCATAGGTCGTATGCTGTCTTCAGGATTACGGTGACAGTCCAGGCAGAAACTCATACTGAATGACTTCGCATGTGCGACTACTTCCATCTCATCCACACGCCCGTGACACTCAACGCAGCTGATTCCGCGGTTTACGTGCACCGAGTGATTAAAGTAAACGTAGTCAGGTGTCTTGTGAACGCGGACCCAAGGGATCGGCTCACCAGACTCATAGCTCTCACGCACTGGCGCCAGTATCGGATCATCTTTACGCACCATACTGTGACAGGTCATACACACATTGGTGGCTGGCACATTGGAGTGCTCGGAACGGTCGACAAATGTATGACAGTAGCGGCAATCTAACTCAAGCTGCCCGGCGTGTAGTGCATGACTGAAGGGCACAGGCTGCGTCGGCGCATAGCCTACCCGAGTATACTTGGGAGTTGCATAGTAAGTAATCCCCAGAATGACTGCTGTCACTGTTAGCACTAGTGCTACGATTACTTTAATAGGGATCGTGTTGACCCACCTCGGAAATACGTTCGCCATCGCTTATATATTAAAAAGTTTTAAACGTCTAGATTAGACAATTTTACGCTCAACTGCTCCCTTAGCAGATCGGATCCGAGACATCGCAGGCGGCGTCGCGGCAGAGGCAAGATTAGAGGCTCCAGGCTTTGTCTCAGAGCTGGCTGCACGAGTCAGCGCAAACGTCCCGGCAAATGCCAGACCTGCTCGTTTCAAAAATCCTTTGCGTGTAGTAGTTTTTTCGCTGTTCATCAGAGTTAAAGCGGACTGTTAAAAGTACGCCTAATTGGCATGGCAACCGTTTTTTATCAGCAAATTTAATTCGCACAAAAAAAACGGCCAAACAATTGAGCATAGAGAGTGATAAATATTAGGTAAAATTAGGATCTATGCAAAGTGTGCGTAGACAGCATAATATAAACTTAAATGATTAGTGAGTATTATTTTTTCTAGCAATGACATGTTCCCGAACCAGTGCATCAATTAGCAAAACAGATACTAGTGATTAACTTTTATTATACTGCTAATGCGAAAACTACTCACAGGCCCAGGCAGTCTCTCAAATAATAAAGGCAAAATTCAGGCTTCTCACTTTCGAAATCTCACACATAACTACCTGTATGAGCGGCATACAAAAAGCGAACACACAAGGCACCCCAGGGAAATACGTCGCCCTCGGCCTGTTTATATTTACTGCGATCGTCGGCAGCCTTTTTATTTATTTAGGCCCCAAGGCGACCGAGAAGACTCCTGGCATCCTCCACGTTGGCATCCGCTTCGCCAACGAGCATATGGTCGAGTTTACTCAGTACAGTAAAACCGGACCTGGTGCACGGATTGAATTTATCGCCGCCGACGGCAGCATCCCCCATTCCGTCGAGCGCCTAGCAATGGGCCGCAACTTGGTGCCGATTAGTAATTTATCCGATGGCCTCTATACTGTTCGACTCAGCTCCGAAGACTACATCAGCGTCGAAATGCCGATGATTGCAGAAGGCCGGATGCTTAATCCGCCCGAAGACTTACAATTCGCGCATGATACACACGCCGATTACAACATGATCGGTGTGCGCTTCGAACCGAAGCCCGTTCTCAGAAGATAAAACCGCTTAGGCCCAACAGTCCGAACGGTCAGTTAGCTGCCGATAGACCGCCGAGGATCATTTAGTACTCGCACAGGTCAGTCTGCGATTTGCGTCATGATCATATGCGGTGGCAAATTACTTCGCCACCTTGAGTACGACCTGACGATATGCTGCTGAACAGCGACTGTGTAAACCTTCGGACACACAATTAGTAAGCGTACGCACCGCTTAAGTGCCTTAACTGCGCCTACCTCGATCTGCCTAAATTATGCTCCAGCAAGAGGCACTATTGCCTCGGTCCTGAGATTCAGGAGCTCGCAAGTGCCTTTAAATTTGCTTCTCCAGCGGCTGCCCTCTCCTTGACAACGGCGTTGGTCAAGTCGCACTAAGTGCAAACTAAGTAAAAAATAAGAGCGGATACTTGAACAGATACAGCCGTTTTTTGTACCGCCATGGCATCATTTTTAATTCTACCAAAGCACAAATTATTCGTATCATTTTTTCGCTAAATCATCGATTTCGATCTATAATCAAATAGATCAAATGAATTTTCGAATCCGCTCAAAGTTTATCGGAATCCTCGTCATCGCCTCGCTCTTACCCCTAAGCATTGCGCTGATCGCCTTTCGTTGGTTTGGCGAACACTTCAGTCGCCAATCCGAGGGCATTCGCTTTGAAGAGGCTGCGATGCATTTTTCCGACTCGATGACGCATACTTTGGCGAGCGAGATTAAGCTCTTCAATCAATGGTGCCTGCTTAGTGCAATTGCGTCGACGATTGATCTAGAGCAGGCAGCACGGCCTGACCAGATAGAGGCTAAACGTAACGCGATTCAGGCTACCGAAGCACTTTGGCCCACGCTAGGACCCGACAGCCCAATCTTACAGGCGCTCCTACAAAATGAGCTATCACTTCAGATCCAGAAATTCATGGCAAATAACCTACATTTTGCTGAAATCTTCATCACCGACAGAATGGGTCGCCTGATCGCTTCCACACAAAAAACCAGCGACTACTGGCAAGCTGACGAAGCATGGTGGCAAGCCGCGATACTTCTGGATGAACACATGCTTAATCTCGAAGGTCTCAATTATGATGAGAGTGCACAGGTTTACTCGATCGATATCACCCTGCCCTTGTACCAAGCAACCGAATCAGGCCGTGAGATCGTCGGTGTGATTAAGGCAGTGCTGGATGCCTCACACATATTTTATAATTCCCCGCTCTTAGACATTCAAGATCTCCCGACTCAGGAAGTCGTCCTCAACAACGGGCAAGTACTCGTTAATATTCAAAATAATCAAATGGTACCGCTAAGCAAGCAGATCAACCCCAAGGCAGCTGCTCGACTAAGGGGCACTAAGCCAGGCTGGGCACTCGAATATGTCGACCACGACGAACCATCGGTCATCGGGTTCGCACCAATCCACCTTTATTTAGACGGCAGCGATCTGCAGGTTTACGGCTTACGACCAATGTGGGCGGTAATATATCGAGATGATGAGTCAGTTATGGCCCCGGTGAATCGTCGAGTCCGTCATATCACGCAGATCGGTATACTATTGGTTAGTCTTTTTGCTTGGACGGGCTATGCCATCGCCTCCCGTAAAATCATTCAACCAATCGCTAAGTTGCGCTTAGCCTCTGAAGCCGTTTCCCGGACGGTACGCTTAGAAGAACAGCCCAAACGCCATTCCAAAAAGCAGGCGGCTCTGGAATCATCAATGCTGCTCAGAGAAGTTCGCTCCATTCAAACCAAGGATGAGATCGGGCAGCTTGCTCAGCAATTTGCTTTCATGGGCGAACGTATTCTGGGCTATCAGGCAAAACTGGAATCCGAGATCGCACTGAAAACCGATGAAATCGAGAGTGACCTCCAATTTGCTCGTGAATTTCAAGTCAAAATGATGCCACAAAAATACCCGCACCTTGAGTCGCCTGTCAAAAATGACATGATGGGATTGGACTTTAATCACATTTATAAGCCTGCGAGTTCCGTCAGCGGCGATTTCTTTGACGTTCTAAAACTAAGTAATTCAACCGTCGGCATTTTCATTGCTGATGTAATGGGGCACGGTGTGCGTTCCGCACTAGTCACTGCGATTCTAACGACATTGATGCACAACATCAAAAGTCATGCCGATCAGCCCGCAGAGTTTTTACAGCTACTAAACTCCCATTTTCATAAAATGATATATATTTCTGGAGAACTCATTTTTGCTTCTGCATTTTATCTCGTGCTAGATTTAGAAAAAAAAACCGCCCGATATGCATCAGCTGGCCACCCCTCTCCGCTTCTGGTAGATCGGCGCGATGGCAAGGTCGTACCCTTGACTCCGCATCTCACCAACAACCCAGCACTCGGCCTGTTTTCTGACTGTAAATACCAGACCTTCAGCCGCGCAATCAACAAGCACGACTTGTTTCTCATGTTTACGGATGGCGTTTTCGAATGCTCCGATGGCGATGGTGTTGAGTTCGGTCAAGACCGTCTACTTCAACTCGTAGAAAACAATCAATCCACAGACTTACACAGCTTGATGGCTAAGATCGCCAACACCATCAAACAGTATACCGAGCCTCACGGACTCGACGATGATATCTGCCTAGTAGGCGTTGAATTCTTTGAACGCAGCTCATAACGATGAGCGAATTTACTCATTGTTACGCGCAGTAGCCCGAACCAACTCGCTTCGAAGCATGCAGCCTACTGTGCTTCAGGGGTACTCCGTCCAAAATTACGCAGGTAACTATATGACAAGATGGTCTGACGCCAAATTAACAATATTACAAAAAGAGTGCCGACAGCTAAGATTATGAATTTACCATTCGACGTTCAGCGTTCGATGTTCAGCGTTCGACACAATGATTACTTCTATCCTCACTCATCCGGGCGGCGCTCATAAAGACGAATTCTTAGCCTGCGCCGTGCTACTCACTCAAGCACCTGTCGCGATCCAACGTCGCGAACCGACCGATGCCGACCTTGCAGACACATCTATTGCCGTGCTCGATGTAGGTGGTGAGCACGCTGCCAAGCGGAACAACTTCGACCACCATCAATTCCCGCGCGACATGGTTCCGACTTGCGCCCTCTCACTAGTACTTCAGCACATCGGGCTTTATCAAGATGCGCGCGAGTTCTGCAGTTGGCTTGAAGTCGCCGAATGGTTCGATTGCCGTGGCCCCAATGACACCGCCGAATGGCTCGGCATGGACCGCGAAACTATTGGTAAGCTAAACTCCCCGCTCGACATTACAATTCTACGCCGATTCGCCAGCCAAACCGAACACAAGCCAGGTCAACCGATCTGGGAGATTATGCGCATGATCGGTCAAGACTTGGTTGATTACGTAACAGGCCTCCGCGCGCGGCTGGATTTTGTCGCTCAGCATGCTGAGATCTGGACGCTAGGTGATGCTAACGACACGTTTAAAGTTCTTTTTATGCCGCGCACAGAACCGATGCCAGATGAAGCTTCGGCAGGACTAGCCGGCCATGTCATCGCTCTCGGCCTCGAAGAACAAGTGCTCGCACTGATCTATCCAGACAGCCGCGGTGAAGGCTACGGCATGCGCCGTTTCAACGACGACCAACGTATGGATTTCAGCCCACTCGAAACGGAAACTGACGTGCATTTCGCCCACGCACGCGGCTTTATTGCCAAGACCTCGACTGCCGATATCGAGCGCTTAAAAGTCTTGGTTAACACTGCCTATGTTAGCTAAAACAGCCGACAAGCAAAGACCTGCCTCGCTGAAAATTTAGCAGGCACCGGATTGAGCTGTTGATGAATGTCGCGAGATATACACATCCAAAAACCTAACTGAGCCTATTTTCGAAAATAAAGGGGCACCACCATGCAGAATCATCATATCGATGCGATCGAAGTGCATTAGAATTCCGCCCTAGTTCGAGCAACGCAAAAAATGTATCGCCCACAACCATATACTCAGACTAAGACTAATGCATGAAAAGTATGACAGGATATGGCCGTGGCTCTGCAGATGCCACCAAACATAAAGTGCGAATCGAAGTCGAGATCACTTCGGTCAACCGTAAAACTCTAGATGCTCAAGTCTCCTGCCCTCGCGAATGGAGTGGGCTCGACCAACAATGCTACGCCTGGCTAAAAGATGCTTTTCAGCGCGGCCGCATCAACATTCAAATAAAAGCAGAGTCCACCGAGGGGGCACATTCAGGCCTAGCATGGAGCGAACGAAGCTTGGAGGAAAGCTTGGATCGGCTGCGCAGTTTCGCCAAGAGCAGAAATATTCCCTTTACTGTTGATAGTCACGTATTACTCGATCTAGCAAAAACATTGAAAGACAGCTCTTCACTCCCAGACTGGCGCGAAATTAAAGCTTCAATCAAAGCAGCATTTGATACTGCGCTCGCAGATATCGATGCCATGCGTGTCAACGAGGGTAATACACTCGCAGAAGACTTACGGCAGCGTATTCAAGAGCTCGATACAATCTCTAAGCAGATCGCAACACATGCAGAGAATACCGTCACAACCTATCGCGATGCTCTGATGAATCGGCTCAAGCAACTAAAGCTGGAACTAGACATAAATGATGAACGTGTGCTGAAGGAACTGGCCATATTTGCCGACCGTTCGGATATCAGCGAAGAACTCACACGCCTAAATAGTCACTTCGAGCAATTTAAGCAATTTATTGATGCTGACGAAGCGACCGGACGTAAAATGGATTTTCTCTGCCAAGAAATACACCGAGAATTCAATACCACAGGCAGCAAGTCATCACCGATCGAAATTACCCGCGCCGTGATCGAAGGTAAAAATGGCCTCGAACGCATACGTGAACAGGTTCAAAATATAGAGTAATTCAGACAAACAGCACAATTTTCCGACCCCACTAATGCAACAAGCTCTGGGGATGCATCAATCGAGAGCATGCACATCCTATTCTTTTCTATATCCAGTCTTCACCGTGAGACTTAAGAGCTTGAGCCAGTACTTTGGCGAAAAATGGGCCACGATAGATCCAGCCGGTATAAATTTGTACCATCGATGCACCAGCATCCATTTTTTCGCCGGCAGATTCGACCGAATCAATCCCGCCCACGCCGATAATCGGCAACTTGCCTTCAGTAGAGCGGTGAATGAAGTCAATCACGTCGTTGGAACGCTTGTGAATATCCGTGCCTCCACTCATGCCCCCAGTTTCCGACGATGTAAAACCACGGGGGCGGGCAATCGTGGTATTCGTCGCGATTATGCCATTGTAGTCCAAATCAAGCAGCACTTCTACAATTTGATCAATTTCGGCATATGTCAGATCCGGTGCGATCTTGAGTAGTAAGGGATGTGGTTGGTGCCCCAGTTTTTTGGCGTAACTACGATTCTCATCGCGCAATGTGGTCAACAAATCACGCAGAAAGCTCTTAGTCTGCAGCTCGCGCAAGCCTGGTGTATTGGGGCTACTGATATTAATTGTGAAATAATCCGCTTGATCCGCTAAAGTACGAAACGAAGCCACATAGTCGTCCACGGCATGGTCCAGTGGTGTGGCCTTGGCCTTGCCAATATTCACCCCTACAGGCATCTTGCGCTTGCCCTTAGGGTAGTCTTTTGAGAGGCATTGTAGCATCGCCTCCGAACCTTTATTATTAAAACCCATGCGATTAATTAACGCCCTTTGCTCGGGATAACGAAATAAGCGCGGACGCGGATTGCCCGGCTGCCCTTGCGGCGTGACCGTGCCGACTTCGGCATGACCGAAGCCCAGGGCCTCAATAGCACGCGCAAATTCACCGTCTTTATCCATGCCAGCAGCGAGACCGACACGATTTGGAAACTCCAGGCCGAACAGTTTGACTGGATTATCCTCTCGAACTTGATTGCAAGCGCGCAGCAGAGAACACAGCCCCGGCACCTTACTCAACGCCATGAGTGCAGTGCGGCCCCGATCATGTGCCTGTTCAGGCTCCATTTTAAAGAGCATTGGACGGATAATTGTTTCGTAGATACATCCCATAGCGGTAAATCTGTTAGCCTAAATTAAGAAATGCGCAAGTTAACAAGGCTGCGTCACTAAACAATGAAAATCACTCGTTTGAAAATTTTATAACAAAGCACTTTACAATTGAGTATACGAAGTTTTTACCCGTTATATTATATCTGATAAAAAACCTATTCTCAGCACGAAGCTAGTAACAGATACATTAGGAATCACACCTTTTAAGCATGCCCAATACATCTAATAAACTCACCTGGTGCAAAGCACGCATCGGAGAAGATATGAACTGGTGGATCAAAGAAATCAGTGATCCAATACATTGGGAGATTGACGGTCTCGGTATCATTGATCCACGCCAGTTCCAGCACTTCCTCGATTTGCTGGAGCCGCTTAACGAATACGGCCTACAAACGGATCTCGTCACCGAAGCTTTCTATTCTTTCGGCATCGACGAAATCCAGGACGACAAGTCCGTTTTACTAAAGCGCGTCCAGGACAACATTCTCGACAGCGAAGATCCACTCTTTGCCCTCCCGGATGTACTGGACGAAGAGAAAGGCCCTTACGCCGACTTACTCGACCACATAACCAAACTGCGCATTAAGATGCTCAACGACTTGATCGACTTCGCTCAGAAGCTGACAGTCGAAGAACTCGAAGAAGAAATACGGGAATCTCAAAATGACGATTTTCTCGAAGGTCGAGCGACGCACTACTTCACCGAACTCATTACGATCCTTGAATACGTGCCAGAGGGATTCGAACTCGATGACGACGAGGAGAGCACTCCTAAGTCCGAAGACGAAGTACTCGAAAAAGACCTCGCAGAAGTAGATGCAGGGCCCGAAACCGAAGAAACTCTCGTCGCCGACGAAACGATGAAATGGGACGAAGAAGAGGAAGATGAGGAACAGCAATACGAGGAACACACAACTCCACCGGATACAGAAGCCGAAGAGCCTACAAAATAGGTCAAAGCTTACACTTTCAATAGCCTCGGATAACTCCGAGGCTTTTTTGTGCCCTTCATCTACAGCCAAGAAAATGCACTGCCTAGAACTGCGCTAAGACAGGATTTGACAACTCGCAATCTAGATTGACCTCAGAATTTAAGCGGGAGAGGCGTTTTGCGTTGGCGCGATATTAGCTTTAAACTGATACTTCTATAACGCGCACGGTGGCCGGCTCACACCAAATTGGTTGGCACACCCTACCAAGCACTTAGTGACCTCAAGAAGCTAGCACGGTAAGGAAGAATCCAGCGACTAGAGCTGTTCCGATCACACCTGCAACATTAGGTCCCATGGCATGCATGAGCAGGAAGTTACCTGGGTCTGCCTTCTGGCCTTCGACTTGACTGACACGTGCGGCCATGGGCACCGCACTCACTCCAGCGGAACCAATGAGTGGATTGATTTTATTCTTGGAAAAGACATTCATCGTCTTCGCCATCAACACACCACACGAAGTGGCAATGCCAAAGGCAACGACACCTAGCACGAGAATACCGAGTGTCTCTGCACGCAGGAAGCGGTCACCTGTCATAGTAATGCCAACGCTGGTGCCGAGGAAAATGGTGATTACATTGATCAGCTCGTTTTGAGCCGCTTTGCTGAGACGCTCGGTCACATTACACTCACGCAGGAAGTTACCAAACATGAGCATACCGATCAACGGCGAGGCTGGTGGCACAAGCAGAATACAAGCCACAGTGACGATCACCGCGAACACAAGCTTCTCAAGACGACTGACTTTACGCAGACTCTTCATGCGAATCTTACGTTCTTTCTCAGTGGTCAATGCACGCATGATCGGCGGCTGAATCACTGGCACCAGCGCCATGTAACTATACGCAGCGACCGCAATCGGCGCGAGCAGGTGAGGTGCCAACGAGTTGGCTAAGAAAATTGAGGTCGGACCATCGGCTCCGCCAATGATACCGATCGCGCCAGACTCTTGACTGGAGAAGCCAAGAAGCTGCGCGCCAATAAATGTGGCAAACACACCGAACTGAGCCGCACCACCGAGCAATAGCACGCGAGGGTTTGCAATCAGTGGACCGAAGTCAGTCAACGCACCTACACCTAGAAAAATCAACGGTGGAAAGATTTCCAGCAAGATACCAAGCTGAATGTAGTGAAACAAGCCACCTGTATGAGAGCTGTGTAACTCCGTAAGTTCGGCACCTTCAATCAAGCGATCGCCCACTCGAGTCTCAGCAGTGACCACACGACCACTCGCATCTGCCCAAACCAATACATCCGAAGCCCTCAGCGCAAGTTCACCAACCATAATGACTTCCTCTTCAGCAACTTTCACAGAAGTATCACGCATCACATAGAGCAAGGAATTGGAACCATAGTGCTCAACATGCTCGCCGGCAATTAAGGCTATAATGGCCTCAGCGCCAAGCTCGCCAACCGTCTTAGGTTGAACCTTCTCGACGGCATTCAGTTCGACAGTCTGCCCTTCTCTAGCGCTAACCAACAGAACCTCCCCAGATACCGGCGCTCGTATGACGCTTGCCGGTTTGTTAATGATGCCTTGGGTCGGCAAGTTCGCAAGCATCGCGCCAAATGCAATCGGCACGAGCAGCAAGGGTTCGAACTTTTTATAAACAGCAAGGTAAAGCAGCACGGCAACCACCGCCCACATCACTAGCATTCGCCAGTCAAGAAAGGCAAAGCCTGTGCTGCCGTAAAGACGATGGAATAGATCGATCATATGTGTAAGTATTGAGTAGACGTTGAATACTTATGCCAGGGTGACCATTGCTTGGCCCTCTTCAACGGCATCGCTTGCGCTAACGTGAATCGCCGAGACAATGCCAGCACTTGGTGCCGAAACGATTGTATTCATCTTCATCGCTTCGAGATTAACAACTGTTTGTCCTGCTTCGACCACATCGCCAATTGCAACCTCGATCGAGACCACGACAGCCGCCAATGGGCTCGATACAATAGCGCCTCCAGCAGCTACTGGCGCCGCTTTGACCGCGACGGGGGCACTCGCCGGTGGCGCTGGCGTGGTCGAACCCTCATCCAAGAGTTCCACTTCTACATCATAGGATTTTCCTTCTACACTTATTCGTAAACGTTTCATATTCATTATCGCTTTCTTCGATTGTTGTTTGTTTTAAAATGAAAATTTCATGCACATAGCCCCAAGAGATGATCAGACATCAATCTTTTTGAACGCCTAAGCCACCTGGACGAATCGAAACGATACGATGCGCTCGATCACCGACCACGCTGTGCACCGCAGCAGTGATTACAGCGATCAATACTGGGTCTTGTTGATTATCGAGCGTCGCAGGCAAAGTGGAAGTCGGTGCCAACGCAGCAGCAGCGGTTGCTGTTGCCGCTGACTTCGTCGCCGCATTGGCATCGAAACGAATGAAAATCGCTCCGATCACCGAAGTCACTATCGCTAGCAGTGCAAGCACCACCATAACGAAAATAAATCCGACACCTACAATCTCTAAAGTTCCTGAGGTATTTGCAGATACTTCCGGGCCACTAACGGCCAAAATGAAGTCTAAATTGTTCATAAAACTATACTTTAAAATGATATTAAATGCATATTATTGTGGTATATTCCTGTGCATCTTTGAAAAATACAATTCACGTTTACTGAGAGTATTCCCCAGCGCAAGTGCAATCGCGGCAGGTAATTGATGAGGTTCAAACACCTCGGCAACAATGGCAATAGACACAGCTCCTCAGGATTTGCACTGAATTATCGATCATCCTCGCTACCGCCTTTTCACAGATTGTATCTGCTGCATTAATTAGTGCACACGCAACACTATCTAGCAGCAGCACCGTGGCGCGCAGCAAACGCGTCCGATCGAGCAGCGTCGGCAAGCCGCAACCATCGCTTGGCTTTGCCACCTTTCGACTGCGTGCGACAATATGCAGATACCCAGAGAAAAAAGCGCTCGCCGCGAAGTGCCTCGTATACTGGCCAAAGAATCAGAACGATTTCTCCAGAGCTACCGACAAGGCACTCGAATCGATGTCGAGTCCTGCCCGCTGCAAAAAGTGATTTGCCAAGCGAACCATTGATTGAAAGACGTACTGGTCGTTTTCGACCGAATTGCATTTGATCCCGCTGCAAATCCGTGTTTTTAACAGTGTTGAAATGCCTCTTTTGTGTAGTCAAACGAAACCAATGATCGTCAACATCGCGCTGCTGCTACTCGTCGCTCTCGGGCTCATCTACCTCAGTGGAGTCATCTATGCTGCGAGCTTTGCCGATCGAATGATCTTCCCATATGTACCCAGCAGCTACGTGGATAGCCCAGGAACCTTTAAAATAGAGGCCGGAGACGGCACAGTCATCACCGCTGCGTATTTGGAAGCGCCCTCATCGCAACACCTGATCCTCTACAGCCATGGTAATGGCGTGGATATCGGCATGCTGCGCCATTACCTCGAAGTCTTTCAAGCCGCAGGCATCTCTGTGCTAGCCTATGACTACCCTGGGTATGGTACAAGCTCGGGCAAAGCGAGCGAAGCCGGGACCTATAGCGCAGCCGATGCGGTCTATACCTATGCCACTCAAACACTCAATTTCTCCCCAGAACAAATCACGCTCTATGGACGCTCGCTCGGCAGTGGCCCATCGTGCTGGCTGGCTGAGCGCTACCCGATTAACCGGATGATACTGGATGGCGCCTTTAGTTCTACCTTTCGCGTTATGACGGGTATCAAAGTCCTACCTTGGGACAAGTTCGACAATCTTAAACGCCTGCGTGCGACGATCACTTGCCCGACGCTAGTTATCCACGGTATCGACGATACGACTGTACCCATCAGTCATGCCAAGCAAAATTGGGCCGCATTGCAGGGTGAAAAGCACAAGCTTTGGGTCGAAGGTGCTGGGCACCAAAATTTAATCCAGATCGCTGGACCGATTTATTGGGATACAGTTTTGCCTTTTATTAAGGAAGTGCACTCCATCAAGCAATGAGCATACGCGCACTCATTATACTCCACCCCGGCTTTGAAGAAATCGAAGCCGTCACGCCGATCGACTTACTCTCCCGTGCAGGTGTCGAAGTCGTGCAAGCAGTTCTCGACGACTCTCGATTCGTAACAGGCCGTAGTGGCATCAGCCTAGAAGGGACGCATCGTCTAATCGATGTTGCCGAGGACATCTTCGAGGCGATCATACTACCAGGCGGCCCAGGCATCTTGCAGATCCGCAAACACCCTCTAATTTGCGAACTATTTCAGCATCAGCAAGCCGCCGATCGATTGATCGGCTGTATCTGTGCCGCGCCATTACTGTTACTGGATGCTAGCCTAACTGCCGGCCTACGCTACACTTGTCACCCCACCGTCGCAGATCAACTCACTGAAGCGATCGATGCGGCAGTCGTACAAGACGGCAACATCATCACTTCGCGCGGAGCTGGCACGACAAATCAATTTGCATTGCAACTGGTCAGTCAATTAACCGATCAAGCTACTGCAGATACGATCTCCGCGTCTATCTGCTTAACTAGCTAACTTTTATTCAATCACATACTTTAAACCACCAGTGGAAGAAGAAGAAATACAACTTAGACCGCGCGACCAATTACTGCGCGACACATTCACCCCAGCTGAGGGGCTGCTCTTCTGCGCGATCCTCCTCGCGGCAGTGACCTCCACTTGGTTTGCCGATCCTCGTTCGTTTTGGGTGCTTGGGTTCTTCATCATTGCCGGCTGCAGCAGCATAGGCATCGTTAAAATGCACGAGCGCACACACCCGTTTTTCATCGACGGCCTGTGGATTCGATTCTGGCTACTTTCGGCGCCTGCTTGGCTCATTGCATTGCAGTTTACTGCAGGTGTGCTGCAAGATCCGTTTAGCCAATTTGAAATCGAGAACCAACTATATTTAACCATCACGGAAGTGAACCACTGGCTGCCAATCTCAGTGACCACTAACACGACATGGATTTTAGTACTCAGTATGGGAGCCATTTATATCGTATCAATCAATCTTTTCATTGTACCCAAGTCGCGCTCCTTCTTTGAACGCATTCTGCCTTGGCTCTGCCTCAATGCGGTACTGGCTGCCATACTGGGATACTTACAAAAAGCATTCGAACTCAAAAGCCCGCTTTTTACGGCAGGCACTGGTCAGTCCGACTTCTTCGCCTTCTTTCCATATGACGGGCACTGGGCAGCCTTTGCACTTCTTTGGAGTTCGACTTGCATCGCGATGGCACTACTCACGACTCGCTACGAAGATGCTACCGACTTCGTCAAATCCGTCGGCTCGTGGTACCTCACAGGTGCTATACTTCTCGGAGCGACTGGCTTTCTTGTACAAGCTCGCTGGCCCGCAGCGATCTTACTGATCACCTTCTCGAGCATGCTACTGATGCTCTCCATTCACTTTATAGCTGGCTCGAAAGATCCAAACCGCATAAGTATCGCGCTATGTAGCGCGCTCGTCAGTATCATCACCTTTGCGGGCGGAATCTTCCGCGCATTTCAAATCGACGACTATGCACAGTCAGCTAGCGCACTACGCCGCGCTGCAATCGAGATGTTTCGTGACAGTCCGCTGTTCGGCTGGGGCGTAGATAGCTTCTCGCAACTTCTGCCATTCTACTCCGACGACACCTTGTTGGGCAGCCGCCATGACCGAGCCACATCTGACATACTGCAGAGCTTGGCCGAAGTCGGCATTCTCGGCTGCCTACCATTTTGCATCCTAATAGCCTACTTGAGTATCCGTTACTTCAGGGGTCAACACGACACCCACCTGACAAATCATATGCTGCTCGGATGCGTCGGATGCATCATTTGCGCCTGCCTCGATGCTCCATTTATGTCACCTGCAGTATTCTTGAGTTTTTTCATCATCTTCTTCAGCGCGTTACGCTGGGCTAATCTCAGTCGCAATCGAGTCGATGAGGTTGATAAAAAGCCAGAGCTAATCGCACACGAAAACCTTCGTTCTGTGCCATTTTACACCAAGAAATATGACGAAAAATTCAAGTAAGCCACTCTTACAAATGAAAATACAACACTTTGACTACATTGTAATTGGCGGCGGCAGCGGCGGCTACGCCGCTGCACGCACCGCCCGCGAAACACTCAATCGAGTTGCCATTATCGACAATGCCGAATCGCTAGGCGGCCTCTGCATACTACGTGGTTGTATGCCCTCGAAGACACTCATCTACTCTGCGGAAGTGCTACACCTTGCGCAACAGGGCAAAACCTTCGGGCTCAACATCCCGGAGGCCTCCGTCGACATGCCCGCGCTGCACCAGCGTAAACTAGAGCTCATCAAAGAATTCTCCGACTATCGCCAAGAACAACTAGAGAGTGACCGCTTCACCCTCTTTCGCAGCCGCGCGAAATTCATCAACTCGCGCACCATCCAGCTCACCGACGGCACCCGCCTCAGCGCCGATCATTTTATGGTCGCCACAGGATCGGTCGTATCCGCCCCACCCATCCCCGGACTCGCCGATGCACCTTACTGGACCAGTGACGACGTGCTCGACCTCGATTTCAAACCCGAAACAGTCATTGTCCTCGGCGGCGGCATCGTCGCCTGTGAACTCGCCCAGTTCATGCGCCGCATCGGCAGCGAAGTCATACAGATTCAGCGCAGCTCGCACATCTTGAAAGAATTCTCCGCCGATGCCTCTAGCGTTATCGAGCAGAAATTCCGCGATGAAGGTATCCAACTTTACACCGACACCAAGCTCAAGTCCGTGCAGCACCGTAATGGTAGCTTCACCGTCAGCTTCGAGCATCAAGGTAGGCTGGTCGCCGTCAACGCAGGGCATCTGCTTAATGCCCTCGGTCGCCGCCCCGCAACCGACGGGCTCGGGCTCACCGCAGCCGGTATTAGCACACTCCCCAGTGGCCACATTAATTGCAATGCCATGCAACAGACCAGCAATCCCCGCGTCACTGCCAGCGGCGATGTCGCGGGTCCGCATGAAATCGTGCACGTCGCCATTCTGCAGGGTGAAACAGCGGCGAAACACGCCACTGGTCGTGCCGCTGAACGAGTCGATTACGACAGCCTGTGTGGCGTAGTCTTTACCGACCCACAAATTGGCGCGGTAGGGCTCAGTGAGAATCAACTCAAGGAACGCGGCATCGATTATTTGGTCGCCGACTACCCCTTCGACGATCACGGAAAATCTATCCTCATGGAAGCTAAATACGGCTACGTCAAAGTCTTCGCCGATCGCAACGGCGTGGTACTCGGCGCAGAATGCGTCGGCAAAGATGCTGGCGAGCTAATCCATGCCATGGCAGTCGCCGTCACACTTAAAGCCAAGGTGCGCGATCTATTGAAAGTACACTGGTATCACCCCACGTTGTCCGAGATCTGGAGCTATCCGCTCGAAGACATTTTGGATGAGCTAGTATAAGGATTGATTCGATTTAAGCATTTTCAAATCAAGCAAACATCCACACTCTCAGCCCGCAGCCTTCTGCCTTCAGCCCTCAGCCCTCAGCTCATTACACATGCAACTCAGTCAAGCATTACCCGAAGCACTCCGCGATAGTCGCGCCGTCGAGGTGCTGGAGCGTTCCCTAGCACAGAACCGCCTCGGCCATGGTATTTTACTGCATGGAGAGAGCCCTGACTACTTGGAGGAAATTGTGCGCGCCATCGCCGCCACCCTGCTCGAAACTGAGCGCGATCCCTACGAGCATCCCGACTGCTTTATCCTCCGCCCTCAAGGCAAGGCACGGATGATTAAGATCGGTTCCGAAAGCGACCGCTCCGGCGGTGAATGGCCGAAGAACTCGATGCGCCGGCTGGTGATCGACATCCAAAAGACTGCCAATCAAGGCGGACGCAAAGTCGGTATCGTGTTTGAAGCCGACCGCATGAATGTACAATCAGCCAACGCCTTTCTCAAAACACTCGAAGAGCCACCCGCCGGCACCACCCTGTTTTTGCTGACCAGCCGCCCCTACGACCTACTCGATACGATCCGTAGTCGCTGCCTCAACTTCCGCATCCCCGCAGGGATCGAAACCATCGCCCACCCCGACTGGCCAGCATGGACCAAAGATTATCATGCATGGCTCAACAGCCTCCTAACTGGCGCAAATAAGCAGACAGTCCCTCACATCATGCTCGGCAGTTACGGACTCAATGTGCGCTTCCAAGCGATCCTCGCCGAAATGACCAGCAAGGCATGGAAAACACAGAAAGCAGAACTCCCCGACCACGTCACCGCCGAGGAAAAAGACGCGATGGAAGCAGGCATGAGCCGCGGCTATCGTAAACAACTGTTTGGTGAGATCGAGAAAGCCACCATCAGCTTTGCCCGAGGGATTGAAACAGCCAACCACGGCCAACTCCCCGTCGCCGCGCTCAACCGCGCCACCGAAACGCTCGAACACAGCGCCGGACTACTCGAAGTAAACTTCAACCAAAGCGCCGCCCTAGAAATGTTTTTCTTAAAATCCATGCGCATCTGGGCCAGTAGTGCCTCAAAATAGCTGAATCAGCAGGCTGTTTCATAATTCAAAAAATTTAAAATCAATGTGCGGCAGATTTTCACTCCATACCAATAAAAAGAAACTCGCTGAGGCGATTGCTCAAGCGATCCCTGAACAGTTCGAGCCGAACTATAACATCGGCCCGGGCAGTGACATACTCGCGATTGCCAAAGGTGCCGAGCACCCCGCAACCGCCGGCTTGATGCACTGGGGCCTGCGTACACCGCAGAACTTCCATATTAATGCACGCTTAGAAACCGCTGATACCACGCCGCGCTTTCGCGACAGTTGGGAGGCGCAACGCTGCCTAATCCCCGCCAACGGATTCTACGAATGGTATGAGGACGGCATCACCAAACAGCCCTACTACATTTACCCGCTCAGCGAGGAGCTACTCTACTTGGCAGGGCTCTGGTTTCCGTCTGCTGCTCCCAGCGAACCCGCGCATTGCGTACTACTCACGACTGAGGCGCACAGCTCAATCCATAGTGTCCACCAACGTATGCCCGTCACATTACCCAAAAGCGTGCATGCTGACTGGTTGACCAACGAACTCCCCAAAGACGAAGTGCTCGCATTCTCCCAGAAGATACGTTTCGAGAAACACATGGTCTCCAGCCGCGTCAACAGCGTGCAAAATAATGATAGCCGCCTCATCATCGCCACCACTCCGCAGAACGACGACCAGATGCAGTTGTTTTAGAAGTAGGAAAGTGTAAATGTTACAAGGTGGCAAAGTTTCAAAACTAAGCACCTTCCGACTCCTCCCCCCCATTTGTCGTTCTACACAAAATAATATGAAGAAGATATCCTATTTGGTGCTAACGCTGTCACTGCTGCTGACAGGATGCCACACGATCCCCGCAGAGAAGATCAGACCTCTCGACCTTCGAACCATGACATTTAACATTCGAAATGGGCGAGCGAATGATGGGGAGAACCGCTGGGAACTCCGGAAAGAATTCGTTTGTGACGTCATTCGAGATTATGCACCGGATGTGTTGGGGGTGCAGGAGGCGTTCCGCTTTCAGTTGGATGAATTCCGCAATCATCTGCCAGAATATGGAGAGGTCGGAATCGGGAGAGATGGTGACACCAAGGGGGAATACTCGGCCATCTTATACAAGAAGAAGCGATTTGACGTGGTAGATGCTGGAACCTTCTGGTTATCGGACACCCCGACCACACCATCCCAACATTGGGGCAGCGCCTGTCGTCGTGTTTGCACTTGGTCGCGACTTATCGACAAGGAGACAAACAGGCCGCTGTACATTTTTAACACACACCTGGATCACGAGTCTCAGCTTGCAAGGGTAAAGGGCCTAAAATTGATCATGTCGCGTATCCAGAAGCGAAGCCATCAGGATCCATTCATTCTGATGGGGGATCTAAACGCTGGCGAAAGCAATCCTGCCATTACCTATTTGAAGAAAACCGAATCTGTGGATAACGGCACCCGTCCCACGCTCGTAGACAGCTTTCGTGTTCTTCACCCAACGACAAAAGAGGTCGGCACGTTCAGTGGATTCAAAGGGCGAACAGACGGTGAGAAAATCGACTATATACTTGTTGAGCCGACTGTACAGGTTCTAGAAGCGTCCATAGTGCGAACAGAACAAGCTGGTCGAAACCCATCTGATCACTATCCAGTCACTGCGCAATTGCAATTTGAATGAGCAACATAGCAACGTAGAACAATCCCCTGCAGGCGACGTCCTAAAGGCCGCGCCGGAGGAGTAGCGATAGACAGATAGAGGAACCCATATTTTTTTACGACTCGCTGCGCTGGGAGACACTGAGAGCACAGAGAGGTAAATACGAATGATCAGCTCTGTGCTCTCTGCGCCTCTAATGAAGGCAGGGACGTAGGTCTGACGGAGATGGCGCAGCAATGAGTGGTAAAAATATACAGAGAATAGGGCTGACTCTGCCCCAAATAAAACCATCTTATTGAAACAGAACCAAACCATTGAATCAAAATCAAAATCGCACCCCACAAACCAATTTAACACCACAGGTAAGATGAGAGTAGATTCAGTCGAGCGACTCAATGAGTTTCGCTACCACTCACTCATTAGTCCTCCCTACGTTGGCCACAGCGAAATATGAGTGACCTCACAATCATTATTTTCGCGTCCTGGTTGGCAGGTCTAGCAGCCTTCGCTGGCGGCATTATGGCTTGGGCCACAGGCGCCGCAAACTCAAAAAAAAAGTCTGAGGTAACTCATGGTATCATCGCCTTCGGTGGGGGGATTCTCATTGCCGCAGTGGTTTTTGCACTGCTCCCTAAAGCAATGATCGTTCTTAGCCCAGTTGGCCTTGGTGTTACGTTCTGCGCCGGGGGGGTATCCTTCAGCATCTTGGATGCATATCTGAGCAGGAGTGGTGGTTCACAAGCTCAGTTCTTGGCCATGCTATTGGACTTTCTACCTGAAGCTCTTGCCCTGGGTGCTATTTTTGGCCACGACCATCGACTGGGCATATTGCTTGCCGCCTTTATTGGTGCCCAGAACTTGCCTGAGGGTTTTAATTCTTTCCGGGAGATGACGGTGACCGTCGGTATCCGTTCTCGTGTCGCACTCATGTCTCTGTTGGCTGTTAGCCTGCTCGGTCCGGTTGCAGCATGTGCTGGATACTTCTTTCTTCAGGATCAGATTCAGGTGACTGGGGGCATAATGACTTTCGCAGGAGGCGGTATAATGTATCTTATCTTTCAAGACATTGCCCCACAAGCGAAGATAAGGAAACGCTGGATGCCAGCGCTCGGCGCAGTTCTTGGTTTCGCGGTTGGAATGATGGGAAAGCTGTTGCTCCATTGAAGCGATACAGACGCTCAACAAGACGTTGCATCCAAGCTATGAGTCGCTTCGCAGCCAGATTTTCTGGTGGTTTTAACCAACAACAAAGTAAAGCTTACCTCCACTCATAGGTGGATGAACTTTACGACCTGGGAATTAAATCATGTAAATGAAACTGATTTAGAAAACTGAATTTCAAAGAAATCAGAAAGAGCACGTTGGCATTGATTCAGTTGCCTGTAGGTCTATTTATTATCGAAATTAGCATTTCGGCAGACCTAATGGACAAAAGTGGATGCGATCAAAAGAATGCATTGTATTTTGCGAACGGTGGGAGCTGAAGCTACACGACAACGACTGGTGTCGCTGCTAGCGCTTTCGGAGCCAGCGCACTTCTTCGCTGCCGAGCGGACGACACGGGTACGACTGCTGCGGCACGCTCGACTCCAGCGTGTCAAAATCGTCGCCGAACAACGCTTCAATTTGATCGGTCGTAATTGGATGTGGTGGCCCCTCCCCTCGGTAGTCCTTCACCTTACGAAAAAACACCGCGAGATAATGCCCATTCGGCTTGAGCGCCTGAAGCACCGCTCTGACATAGGCCAAACGTTGCGCAGGATCTAACGCACACAGGCAGGTGTGCTCCACCACTACATCGAATTGCTCGTGATAATCCGTGGGTAAATCCAAAAAGTCCGCCATCTCGAAGCGCTCGTCTGAGACTGTTTCAATGGCTTGCGCTTTTCGCACCGCACCCGCTGCAATATCCATACCCACAACCGAAGCTCCCTGCTCCGCAAGCAGGCGTACATCGTGCCCGAGGCCACAGCCAGGCACTAATACTCGACCACGCATTGGATGTCTCGCTAAAAAAGCCTGCAGAGGCGGCGCAGCGACTCCTTTGTCCCACGGGGTATCATTAATTTCGTACGCGGCATTCCAATCTTTAGGCATATTATCATTCATAGCAAAATCACCATTCCGACAAAGTAATTCTTACATCAGAATCTTAAATTCTATTGAATTCTTTATCTAATGAATCGAAGGCAACCCGCTTCCGTTGTTAACTGACCTTGTCTAGCCGCGCACTCTCCTTTTCACTCTGTATTGTAGCGAGGCGTTTTATCTGATGGCACCATTACCAGATAAATCAGCTCGCTACATGTATCTGGGCATAAACCTCACTTGCACACTTTGCGAAAAAGCATTCAACTGTGCGCATGGAATCGGAATCGCTTACACGCGCCTTGCGTCAAGAAATATTATCTGCCCGCCGCCGTATCTACGAAGTTTGCCCAGCGACGCCACTCGAATCGATTGAGTTCGAGGGCCTCTCCATCTTCGTTAAGCGCGAAGACCTCTCACCAATTCATGCCTACAAATGGCGCGGTGCCTACAATCGCATGGCGCAACTCACCGCCGACGAAATCAAGGCTGGCGTCGTCACCGCCTCTGCGGGCAACCACGCTCAAGGCGTCGCACTCGCTGCCAAGAAACTAGGCACTCAAGCGACTATTTTCATGCCACTGGCCACACCTCGCATGAAACAAGTATCAGTCAAAAAACACGGCGGAGACAATATCGAAATCCGCTTAACCGGAGACAGCTACGATGCCGCCAGCAACGCAGCGCACGCCTACGCCGAAAAGCATAACCGTACCTACATCCACGCTTACGACGACCTCGCGGTAATGGCAGGCCAAGGCACATTGGCCGACGAAATCGTGATGTCTGGCAAAGGCCCCTTCGACGTCGCCTTCCTACAGGTCGGCGGCGGTGGTATGGCTGCGGCTACCGCGACATGGTTGAAAATGAATTTCCCCGACATCTATATCGTCGGTGTCGAGGGCGTCGAACAAGCGTCCATGGCAGCGGCGATCAAAGCAGGTCACCCCGTGGCGCTAGATAAGGTCGATGTTTTTTGCGATGGCACTGCCGTTCGTAAAGTCGGCAAACTCACACATCAGGTCTGCGCCGAGGTGGTCGATGAATGGATGACTGTCAGCAACGATGAGGTGTCCGCCGCGGTTCAATTCTTATGGGAACAGCTGCGCTGCATCCCTGAGCCTTCAGGTGCGATGGGCATGGCTGGCATCCTGAAACGTCGCGAATCCCTTGTGGGTCAACGTGTACTCAGCGTGCTATGCGGCGCAAACATGGACTTTGAGCAACTCGCGAGTATCGCCCGCCGCTCAGCAGTCGGCGCTGATCGCCGCCGCTTCCTGCGAATTGAGATCAAGGAAAGATCCGGTGCGATGTCCGGACTCCTGAAAGCCTTGCCTGACAGCGTTAATATCGTCGATTTTCAATATGGCAAAACCGATGCCGAGGGTGCGACTCCCGTCATCGGGTTCGATGTCGATCTAATACAAATCGAGGTATTAAAAAAGTCACTGCGCGACGCTGGTTTTGCATTCACAGAAGTCACCTCCGAAGCCGATGTGGTCTTCCGACTGATACACTATGAATCGAGGCTCCTTCACACGCCCTATTTCATCACCTTGGAATTCCATGAGCGCCGAGGCGCGTTGGGAGGCTTCCTCAGCGCTGTCAGCCCCCACGCAAACTTGTGCTATTTTAACTACGTCTATTCGGGTGAGCGCGTCGGTCGCGCACTACTCGGCTTCGAATTTGATTCGTCCAATCAGCACGACCAATTTACTCAAGTGCTCGACTCAGCCAAAGACACCTACCGCGCATATGAGCCCGTCTCCGAGGCAACACTGGCACGCATTATCGGTTAAGCACATCGCACAGGATGAATACCACACAACTCGTTTTCTCCGCAGTTCTCCCCATTTTCTTCGTGATTGGAACAGGCGCATTGGCTCGCCGACTCGGTTGGCTCGACACCGAAGCCGACCGCAGCTTGATGACCGTGGTCGTCAACCTGCTCTACCCTGCACTTATCTTTAGTATCATCCTAGGTAACGATGCGCTACGCCAACCCTCAAACTTAATACTGCCACCACTCGTTGGCCTAACCACCGTCGCCTGTGGCTTCGGCCTAGCACTGCTAGTCGCACGCAAATCTAATATCGGCGACCTGAAGGAGTGTCGCACCTTTGCCTTTACCACTGGCATTTATAACTACGGCTACTTCCCCGTGCCGATCATTGCATTGCTATTCGACCGTGAAACGACTGGCGTTCTTTTCGTGCACAATCTCGGTGTTGAAGTGGCGATGTGGGTGCTTGGCGTCGGCTTCATACTCTCACCTAACGACACAAAGTCGATCTGGAAGCGAATCTTCAGTGGCCCCGTAATTGCGATTCTCGTAGCGGTGCCAATGAACTATTTTAAAATTGACCAACAGCTCCCGAACTCCGCCCTCGAGACGATCAACCTGCTCGGCCAATGCGCGATTCCGCTGGGTTTGATCCTTATCGGCGCAACTTTCATCGACCTGACAAAAGAAATGAAGGTCACCAGTCGCCTAAACATCCCAATCACGGCATCGGTGCTGCGACTCGGCATCCTTCCTGCTACCTTCTTGTTTATCGCATTCATATTGCCAATCTCAATCGAGCTCAAATGCGTGATTGCCGTGCAAGCTGCGATGCCTTGCGGCGTCTTTCCCATCGTGCTCGCCCGCCACTTCGATGGCTCAGTAGAAATTGCACTCAAAGTCGTGCTCGGCACCACGATTATTAGCTTCCTAACGATTCCACTCTGGATCGCAATCGGCATGAAGCTGCTCAATTTTTAAACTCAATGGCCTTGTAATCTATCTATGTCCGATAAAAAATATCGTACAAATCATCGCATGCGGCAGCTCCCCACAACTTAAATCAGCCAAATACCGCCCCTGGCACAGAGCATAAAAAAAAGGCAGGGTATAGAAGCATCGCCGCCGTATCAACCGCCCGACTTAGGAATGAACCACAGGACGTAAGTCTGATGGAGCGCGCGTAGCAATGTCGAATTCACAACCCCCTGCTCACGATCACTGTCGAAGTCACTAACGAGACTGCAAGCGAATCTTGTTTAGCCTATTACTGCGGCACACATCCATGACTGTGGTGACGAACCTGAGCGGCACTTCCTCGTCGGCGACTAGCAAAATGGGTAGATCTGGTGTCAATTCGCCTGCGAGCTTGATCGCCTCTTCAAACTGAGGCATCTCGATCAATTGATTATTCAAATAGATCTCGCCGTTTGGGCTCAGTGCAATCGTGATACGCTCCTTAACATCATTCTTACCTGCCGTTTTAATTTCGGGCACGGTGATGTTGAGCGAACTGATTTGCTTGAATTGCATCGTCACCATAAAGAAGAACAACAATACAGTAAGCACATCAACCAAAGGCACGATATTGATCGAAGGGTTGCGACGTCTCTGTGACACTAGGCTGCTCATCGGCTGTTATGTGAAGGTATACAAAAAAATTCTACGCCTGTGGGCGTTTACGTGCGAGTTCAGTCAAACACTCGACACCGACGCTAATTCTTGTCGCGAGCAGCTCAACACGACGCAATAAATATGCATGTGCGGCTAAAGCTGGAATCGCAATAGCGAGCCCAAGAATCGTGGTATTCAAGGCCAACGCGATACCACCGATAAAAGCACTAGGATCTACCAGTCCACTGTCGGCAAAGAAATTACCAAACACTTGAGTCAAACCAGTCACCGTGCCCAACAAGCCCAACAGCGGCGCGGCACCGATCACCACCTCGAGTAGAAAGAGTCCACGCTCCATGCGACTCACCTCCAAACGAGCAAAGGCATTGAGCGCTTCCGGATCGGGGTGCCTGTCACGATAAAAACTAATGATACGCCCTGTAACTGAACCCAGATCCGACTCGATCTGATCGAGGTTCCCTTCGACGAAGGCATCCACCATACGCTGAGGAATGACACTTGAACTACGCAGCGCAATCAGGCGCTCCACCGTAATAAAAACTGCGATAAAGGAGCACAGGGCTAAGGGGTAAAAAAAGATGCCAGTGTTAGTCAGTAAATCCATAGAGCGGTAAAATGGTGGTTAGATAAAAAAGGCGCAACCGTGTTGATTGCGCCTTTTGTCAAAAAATGAGAATCGAAGCCCCTGCAATGTTAAGCCTGCATATAAGGTAATGCATCTGTCACTTTCGTGACAGTTGCGGCACCTTCGAGCAGCTCATCGAGCGGATCATACGTGCCATTAAGCAAACTTTCGCGAGCGCCTGCCTTGATGTCGCACTTGATGAACTCATCGTCGAACCAAACCTTGTGATCTTCGATATCGATAGTGATCTCGAGATCTGGGTTGCGCTCGACCGCAGCAGTCAGGATCGCACGATCTGCATCCGTTGCGATCACGCAGAGGACGCCAAGGTTGACGGAATTGCCAAAGAAGATCTCAGCAAAGCTACCAGCGATCACCGCATTGTAACCCGCACGAAGGATCGACTGGGGAGCGTGCTCGCGAGAACTGCCGCAACCGAAGTTGTTGCCACTGAGGATGATTGAAGCATCCGCGAAGCGAGGGTCGTTCAGATTGTGCACCTTATCTTCGCCAGACTCAGTCTTGCGAACATCGTGGAAGAGATACTCACCGAGGCCATCAAAAGTGATGCACTTCATGAAGCGAGCAGGGATAATACGGTCTGTATCGATGTCGTCGCCTGGGACGAATACGCCTTTACCAGTAACTTGTTTAATCGGATTGGATGCCATGATATTTAAAAATTTAAACGTAGCGCGAAAAGCGCGGAGATGGTGAACCGTCTGCGGTTTGCCCCGAAGGGGAGACTGAAACGGGTGCCCTTTAGGGCGTTGAAGGAACAATTACGAATTTGTAACACGTATTTACGAAGCGACGGTGAACACGTCACGCGCATCGGAGACTTCGCCAGTAATCGCAGCGGCTGCGACCATGAGCGGGCTCATGAGCATCGTGCGACCAGTCGGGCTACCTTGGCGGCCCTTGAAGTTACGATTCGAGGAACTCGCACAAAGCTGATCACCGATCAACTTGTCAGGGTTCATCGCCAAGCACATCGAGCAACCCGCGGCACGCCATTCGAAGCCAGCTTCGATGAAAATCTTATCGAGGCCAAGTTCCTCAGCGATCTTAGCGACCACCTGTGAACCGGGGACAATGATTGCCGTCACGCCGTCTGCGACCTTGTGCCCCTTAACGTATTGTGCCACTTCTTTAAAATCAGACAGACGACCGTTGGTGCAGGAACCGATGAATGCGACGTCGATCTTCTTGCCCTTCATTGGGCTGCCACCTTCGAACTTCATGTATTCGAGGGCTTCAGTGATCGAAGCGCGGTCCGACTCGGTTTCACCTTCAGCAATCGCAGGGATGTTTTCGTTGATGCCAACACCCTGCGCTGGAGTAATCCCCCATGTGACAGTTGGTTGAATTTCAGAGGCATCGATATTGACGACATCGTCAAACGAGCAACCTTCATCCGAAGCGAATGCCCGCCACTCAGCAACGGCTGTATCCCATGCCTCACCCTTTGGTGAGTATGGACGGCCCTTCAAGTATTCGAAAGTCACTTCGTCCGGATTGACGTAACCGACACGTGCACCGCCCTCGATAGACATGTTGCAGACGGTCATACGCTCTTCCATTGTGAAATTATCAAACGTGGTGCCTGCATACTCATATGCAAAACCAGTGCCACCTTGTGTGCCGAGTAAACGGATGATGTGCAGAATCACATCCTTCGCATACACACCCGGAGCGAGGTCGCCGTTCACATTGATACGGCGAACCTTCAATTCGTTTAACGCAATGGTCTGCGTTGCGAGCACGTCGCGCACTTGGCTGGTGCCGATACCAAAAGCAATCGCACCGAAGGCTCCATGAGTCGCAGTGTGCGAATCGCCACAAGCGATCGTCGTGCCTGGCTGCGTGATGCCCTGCTCGGGACCGACGATATGCACGACGCCCTGCTTGCCAGTATTGGTGTCAAAGAAAGTGACGTTGTTCTCTGCGCAATTCTTACGCAGCTCTTCGATCATGCCCTGAGCGAGCGGATCACTGTAAGGCTCAACCGCCTCATTGGTCGGCACGATGTGGTCCACCGTGGCGAACGTGCGGTGTGGGTATTGCACCTGTAGGCCTTTGTCTCGCAGCATACCAAATGCCTGCGGACTCGTCACCTCGTGAATAAGGTGTGTGCCAATCAATAATTGCGTCTGTCCGTTTGCCAACTGGCGAACGGCGTGCGCATCCCATACTTTTTCAAATAAGCTTTTGCTCATAATAGTGTCCTCTAAGGAGGGTTAATCTCAAAAGCGTCTCAATAAGGATAGCTTTTGGGGGTCTTGCAACCGCAAAGATTTTTTTGATTTTTCGACCACTGAGCCAAAGACAACGTGCACAGCACGCAAGCATAGGAGCGTGGCGACTCGCCCACGATTTCATCAACTAATGGCTGGTCCCCCACAACGCCTGTGGGCGGGTCGCCCACAGACCTTGATTCTCGTTCATGCCTAGCCTGTTCGTATCTAGTCGACAAAAAAACCCGCAGCCTACGCTGCGGGTTTTTGAAAGCTTTTGTCTTGGGGTAAAGACTAGAGGACTGCCTTGAAGCCAGCGCCTGCTTTGAACTTAATTGCTTTGGAAGCTTTGATGCGGATCTTCTCACCAGTTTGTGGGTTGATACCATCACGAGCTGCACGCTTAGTTACGGAGTAGGTACCGAAACCAATTAATTGGACATTTTTGTCCTTCTTAATGCCCTTTTTGATGCCTTCAAGTACGGCTTGGACCGAGCGTTCCGCGGATGCTTTAGATGTATCTGCGCCTAGTGATTTTTGCACTTCTGCAACAAGTTCTGCTTTGTTCATATACGTGTATAATTTGTTTGAGGTTGATTGGCCTAATGACCGTACAAGAAAACACGTGTTGGATTCATCATCGTCAACAATAAATCGCCTTGAATAGGCTATTTTTTCACGTTTCTAGCCGACAGCAATGCGATTCGCGACTCTCAGAGCCAGATCAGTTACCCTCATGTGCCTCAACCACCTTTTTTAAGAGGGCTTCAACCGCCTCAACAATTGAAATATCTCGATCGAACGCAATTTGTTCGGCTCGTTTTAGAAGCTGACCAGCCATCTTTTCAGCCTGCTTTTCTGGCGCTCCCATCTGCAAAAATAACGATTTTATTAGAATCAATTGCTCTGCCTCGGCTGCCATCATTCTGCCCCTCCCTTAGTTAACTCAAACAGTCCTTCGATTTTTACGCTGCCAGCCTCATGGTTTAGCGACTCGCCAACCACCGCATAACGGGACTTCAATAACGCTACACCCTGCCAGCCATTTTCGGTCGAAAAAGCGCTACGCAACTCCCCGACTTTCTTCGACTCCCCATTATATAATGCAATCGGACAATTCGGCGCGCTTTCTGAGCCTGAAATCCGGAACAATCCACGTTGCGGTCGTCCCACGTTATGCATCCGTGAAACTACCTCCTGACCAAGGTAGCAGCCCTTTGTCAGCGAAACGCCATCTCCCACCAATGCACCCTCACCAGGTAGATCCCCCGGACCGATCTCACTCGGCACACTCGCCACCCCCGCAGCGATGCGAATTAATTGCACCCCCTCTCTAGGGATGAAATCCACGCCGAGCTCGATCAGACTTGCCTTTAAATCGGCAATCGTCGCCGCAGAACTGGACCACAATTCAACGCACAGTTCTAGCGAACGACGTCCCCGATAAATCGTCAACCCAGACACAGTCGTAAATGATCCGACTACGGGTACAGAGACGCCCAGCGCCTCAAGTACTTTGACTGCTCCTTCACCAATTAAAGCCAGCGCCGCACCAGTCGGCTGCACTTCGATCTCTACATCATCTGCAATAATATGCTGCTCTAACTTTTGCGCAATCACAGCCGCATCAGAATACTCACTCAAAATACGAAAACGCTCATCGCCCTCGCAGAACACCACACTATCAGCAATCACCTTACCTTTGACATTTAACCAAAGACCATAAGTGCACCGCCCCACTTCAAACGGTCTAAGCTCATTTGAAAACTGACTCTGCAAAAAATCGGCAGCATCCTCATCCGTCACCAACAGGTGCCCCGCTGGCTTATACTCATAACCAAAAATAGACTTCATTGTGGAAACTTGCCGCGCATTAACTCATTTTTCAATCGGAGAATTCGAGTTTCACGCCCAGACTAGAATTATGGCTTGTTCCAGCGCGCAAGGTTAGTTACATATCCCCGCTTGTGAAAAAAGTTACCGACATCAACATCTCTTCCAAAACGCTCTTACCATCACCTCTCGCCCTGTGTGAGGAGATCGAAAAAACGGAAGCCGCAGGCAAATTCGTTGCCGAGAGCCGCGAAGCCATCAACAAAATCATCTTCGGCGACGACCGTCGATTACTGATAGTTGTCGGCCCATGCTCGATCCACGACCTGGAAGCAGGTCGTGAGTATGCACACAAACTTGCCGTTCTCGCAGAAGAGGTCAAAGATCGCATGCTGCTCGTAATGCGTGTCTACTTCGAGAAGCCTCGCACCACTGTCGGCTGGAAGGGGCTGATCATGGATCCCAATCTCGACGGCACCAGCGACATCCCCGAAGGCTTGCGCATCGCGCGCCGATTCCTCAAAGAAGTGATCGACCTTGGTATGCCCACAGCCACCGAACTGCTCGACCCGATCACACCGCAATACATTGCCGACCTCGTCTGCTGGTCAGCGATCGGCGCACGCACCACTGAGAGCCAAACACACCGTCAAATGGCTTCCGGACTCTCAATGCCTCTCGGCTTCAAAAACGGCACCGACGGCGGTCTCACCGTCGCACTTAATGCGATCAAAGCAGCCAGCCAGCCACAAACATTTCTTGGCATCGACAACGAAGGTAAGGCCAATGCGCTTACCACTAACGGCAATCCCAACTGTCACATTGTGCTACGTGGCGGCTCCAAAGGACCAAATTACAGTGCCGAAGACGTCAAGGAAACCAGTGATCAGCTAAAAGCAGCGAAACTGACCCCAGCGATCATGACAGATTGTAGCCACGCGAACAGCGCCAAAGATCCTGCGCGTCAGCCAGCCGTCTTTAAAGAGCTGATTCAGCAAAGCCTGACCGACCCGAGCATCATCGGCGCCATGGTCGAAAGTAACATCAACCACGGTGCGCAATCCTTCCCTCAACCGATCGAAGACCTCCAATATGGCGTCTCGATCACTGATGGCTGCATCGATTGGGACACCACCGAGGCGATGATCAAACAAGCCTACCAAGCACTCGCTCCGACCTTCGAAGCTTAACAGACCACTTAGACCAACTGTTTTGATCTAGCGCACCAAGGAGATTTTCTTTATCAGCTAAACGACATCGCTGAGCTTCAAGCATTCTTTTAAAACATCCGAAATCGAAAAAAATCATGAGTAAACAAGTTATTCGCGTCGCAGTCACCGGAGCAGCCGGAAACATTGGCTATGCCCTGCTTTTCCGTATCGCTTCCGGCGCTATGTTTGGCCCAGACCAACCCGTTGCACTGAACCTAATCGAAATACCACCAGCACTCGACGCACTCAAGGGCGTCGTCATGGAACTCGATGACTGCGCTTTCCCACTACTTAAAGACGTCGTCGCTACGACAGACCTCGACCAAGGCTTTAAAGATGTCAACTGGGCCTGCCTCGTCGGCTCTGTCCCACGTAAAGCTGGTATGGAACGTGCCGACCTACTCAGTATTAATGGTAAGGTCTTCACAGGACAAGGTCAAGCGATCGCACGCAACGCAGCTGCCGATGTTCGCATTCTCGTCGTCGGCAACCCATGCAACACCAACTGCCTGATCGCCATGAACAACGCAGAAGGTATCCCGAATGATCGTTGGTTCGCAATGACGATGCTCGATGAAAATCGCGCGAAGACACAGCTCGCTCAAAAAGCAGGCGTCGACGTCACCGAAGTCACTAACATGACGATCTGGGGCAACCACTCAGCAACCCAGTATCCTGACTTTTATTCTGCACAAATCAGCGGCAAGTCGGCAGCCGAAGTCATCAACGACGAAGCATGGTTCAAGGATGAGTTCATTCCAAATGTGCAAAAGCGTGGCGCAGCAATCATCGCAGCACGTGGCTCATCGTCGGCAGCATCTGCTGCCAACGGCATCGTCGATGCAGTGCGCAAGATCGTCACGCCGACACCAGCAGGCGACAGCATCAGTATGTGCATCTGTTCCGACGGCAGCTACGGCACCACTCCAGGCCTGATCACGTCGCTTCCTGTACGTTCAGACGGTCGCAAGGTCGAAGTCGTGCAAGGTATCGAGATCAACGAATTCAGCCGCGCTAAAATTGACGCCACTGTTCAAGAGCTCGAAGACGAACGTGAGGCCGTCAAAGACTTAATCTAAGCAATTCCGCTGAGCCAATCTTCACAAACTCCGTCGTGGTTATCGCGTTGGAGTTTTTTATTTCTAGACGCCGACGAACTGCTGCACCCAGCACTAAGATTTACCTCTCCTCAGCCAAAATATTGAATCTCAGCTATCAGACTCACGAGCGCAGCTCTGAAACAAGCTATAAAAGGTGCAAAGCCGGACTTGCTATTTAGCAAATTCGGCGTGATCATTTAGGTTGTTCTTTGAAAGAACCTCCGTCACCACGGATCAAGTTCTTTCCGTAAATACCAGTCATTCGTTCACTATTAGCCAACAGCTATTAGTCATCAATTTCAGGGGGTGTCACGGATTCGACCTTGTGTCGTAATACGAGGCTGCATGTCGGAGATAATGGAGGCTCCGTATCAATCCATTACAAATAATAATTGGCGAAGAACAATTCGCTCTTGCTGCTTAAAGCGGCAACGTTTCACCCTAGACACCTGCTAAGGGAGTGAGGCGTCGACTAGCAGGCATAACTGATAATCTGGCTTCCGCTTATCAGTTGTATTTAGGAAGCCTGGAAACTGGATAGCTCGCATTTA
>JAQXBA010000198.1 GCA_029252625.1 Opitutia bacterium
TGTTGGATTCAGGGAAAAGGGGCAGTCTGGGCGACAAGCAGTTGAACTGGCTCGCCAAAGAACTCGACGAACGAGCGGATAAGCCAGCCCTTATCTTTGGTCACTTTAACCCGTATCCCAACCGCGGTGTGCGTCCCATTCGGGGCATGCGTGACGGGGCAGCTCTATTGCAACTGCTTGCCAAACGGAAACATGCGAATGCCTATTTTTATGGTCACACGCATGAGTGGCAGCATGATCAACGGGACCATCTCCATCTGATTAACCAACCAGCAGTCAGCTATTATTTTGGCAAAGGCCATGCGCATGGTTGGGTCGATATGAAGCTCACGGAAACGTCCGCTGACCTAGAGTTACACTGCATCAACCGTGAACACCCGCAGCACGGCGAACGGAGACAGATCCGTTTGAAAAGCTAGCCGCGTAGGAAAATCATTATGTTCATTAAAATTAAACCGTTCTCAGCCTTCATTGCACAGATGGCCTTTGTGCTCTGCTCGGCATCTATTGCGCATGCAAAGCCCCTCAATTACCTCATTCTATTGGCGGATGACATCAGTGCTTCCACGCTGGGATGCTACGGAGCACTTAATCCACATACCTCACCTAACATTGATAAGTTAGCAGATGAAGGCGTGCGCTTTACCAACATGTTTGTTTCAGAAGCAATGTGCGCCCCGGCGCGAGCCGAGTTGTATACCGGGCTTCAACCGCAACGGAATGGATGTTACCGAAATCATCTGGCCACCAATTTGGGTACCCAGAGTGTGGTGCATCATTTAGAGAAGCTTGATTACCGGGTGGGCTTAGCGGGTAAGAGGCATTTCCAACCCGTGTCTGTTTATCCCTTTGAACCTGTCAAAGGATTTGAGCCCAAGTGCGCAACACGTGATCCTCATCCTGATTCCTGGGAAGATGCTGAAAAGTTCATGACGCGTGATCGTGATGAGCCTTTTTGCCTATTTATCTGCTCGGTTCATGCGCATGCCCCGTGGAATGCAGGCGACTCTTCACGATGGGATCTAGATGAATTGAAGCTGCCTGCGCACATGGTGGATAACGCAACCACGCGGCACTACTACCGTGAAATGTTGGCAGAGGTCAGACTCTTTGATGATCAGGTCGGCAAGGCGTATGCGCTGCTCAAAAAGCATCAACTGGATGAAAATACGGTGTTGATTGTTTTGGATGAGAACGGGGTGGGGATGCCCGGCGGCAAATGGACGACCTACGATTGGGGTGTCCGCTCTGCCTGCGTGATGAAATGGCCGGAATCCTATCAGGCGAATTTCAAGACAGACGCGATTGCTCAATACTGCGACATTCTGCCAACCTTGATCGATGCCGCAGGTGGAAAAGCACCTAGCGATTTGGACGGCATCAGCTTACTACCCGTCATTAAGGGTGAAACCCAAGCGCATAGAGAACATGCCTTTTTCTTGTTTAATAATCGTCATGATAGAAAAATAGGGCCGCATTTCTCAAGCCGTGCGGTGACTGATGGCCGTTACAAACTCATCTGGAATCTGACACCGGAAAACATGTACGGCGTAGCTGCGGTCAATGGTATCGATTTTGGTAAACACAATAAAGGTTCAGATGTTCCCAAGATTTATGGATCCTGGCTGGATTCAATGAAAGAGGGAGATGCGCATGCGGCGGCAATGATTAATCGATATCGTTTACGGCCGGAGTATCAGCTCTATGATCTGAATAAGGACCGCTGGGAAATGAATAACCTTGCGAATAATCCAGAGCAGCAACTCAAGCTCCAACACTTGAAAGTAGGAATCACTGCCTGGATGAAGCAGCAGGGAGATGATGGGAATCTCACGGGAGAAGGCATTAAATATGCAGAAACAGTATTTGCAAAATAGGAGGAATTAAAAATGAAAACCATTCAATTATTATCTCTGATCGTCGCATGCCTGTGCGGGTCGACGCTCTGTCTTAGCGCTGCTGAGCCTGACAAACCAATCACGCTTCGTGTTGCGTCCTATAATGTTGAGTACAGCAAAAGCGCGAGCCCGGAACAGATTGGTGAGATGTTCAAGCCCTTCAATCTGGACATCATCGGCTTCAATGAAGTACCCGATGGCGATTGGACGGCGCGCGTGGGCAAAGTTCTGGGGATGAAACACAGTTATGTCGGCAAGATTTCGTCGGCAAATCACAAGGACAAGTATAAATCGATTCTCAGCCGTACGCCCTTCGAAGACACCACCGAGCATGAACTGAGTGTCAATCGTGGCTGGAATCCTGCATCGGCTGTGAGCGCAGTGACCACGATTGATAGTGTCCCCATCGCATTTTATTCACTGCATATCAGCGGTTTGAAGGATAGTAAGATACGTAATAAAAAGCATACGCATGCCTACCAATTCGCAAGCGAGGTCTTGCCAACAGAGACGACGGGTCGGGTGATCGTGGTCGGGGATTTCAATAACAACATTGGCGATACACTTATGAACGCGATCGAGGCATCGGGATTTAGCCCGACGTGGCAGGACCTGAAGATCGATACCTCCAAGGAGTTTACCTATAATGCACTGAATCCTCAGAAGAACCATGGGGTGATCGATCACATTCTGTTCAACACCTCGGCTGGAGCCCAGGTAATAGACGGTGGCATCATTGAACTCGAAACACCGTTGTCTGATCACAAGCCCATCTGGGCGGAGATAGTTTTTCCGCAAGAACTCGAGTCGGTGAAAGAAACGAGGTGAGGTCGACTTTTCTAACAACCAATACAACCCAATACTGAGCCGTACTCGTTGGTATTTGCTCGAGAACACTGAACGTTTGCCTGTCTAAAGCTACACGCCACGCAATTTCACAAGATTCTAGTCTCTAGTCCGATTGTTCTTTGCGGTCGACGGATGTCGAGAAGCCTTGGGATTTGCAGAAGGCGCAGCTGAAACTGATCCGAAGTCAGAGTAACCATGCACTAGGTGTCGGAGGCAATAGCCCAAGTAATCTCGATTGGCATTTTGTGTCAGCCATCACGTGATCACGTGATTGGCGGGATTATTTTTCTGTGTTACTCTAAAGACTTGGAACACCATTTGAATAGAGCAATATAAAGGTGGATATGAAATTAAAAATATTTGGAGTGGCTGGGCTCATGAGCATCGCCTCTTGTGTGAACGCTGCGAATCAACCGAACGTGGTTTATATTTTTGCAGATGATATGGCGTATGAGGCAATCGGTGCGAATGATATGCTGGATATCGACACGCCGAATCTCGATACATTGGCCGAACGCGGCGCTAACTTTTCACACGCCTACAATATGGGCTCGTGGACTGGGGCAGTCTGTCAGGCCAGTCGTGCGATGCTGAATACGGGGCGGTTTGTTTGGCAGGCAAAGAAAGCCGATCAGGAAGCACTGGTTGCTGAAAATAAGATGTGGTCACAACGGATGCAGCAGGCGGGGTATCGTACCTATATGACAGGTAAATGGCACGTGCAGACGAAGGCAGATCGAATTTTTGATGTGGCGCAAAATGTGCGTGCCGGCATGCCCAATCAGACGCCAGAGGGCTATGATCGACCCAAGGATGCAGCGGAATACGCGACTGGTTGGAAGCCGTGGGATCCGCAGCATGGCGGCTATTGGAAAGGTGGTAAACACTGGAGCGAAGTGGTGGGTGACGATAGTGTCGCCTTCCTTTCTGCTGCTGCGAAAGAGGATCAGCCGTTCTTTATGTATTTGGCATTTAACGCGCCGCACGACCCGCGTCAGGCACCGAAGGAATATGTAGATCGTTATCCATTGGAGCGCATCAAAATGCCTGTAAACTTCCTGCCTGAATATCCGCACGCCAATGCCATTTTCGGAAAGCGATTGCGCGATGAGAAGTTAATGCCATACCCGCGCACGGAATATTCCGTGAAAGTGAACCGTCAGGAATACTTCGCGATTATCACGCACATGGACGATCAGATTGGTCGTATTCTCGCCGCACTGGAAGCGACCGGCAAAGGGGATAACACTTTTATTATCTTTACTGCCGACCATGGTTTGGCGGTGGGGCATCATGGCTTGGTCGGGAAGCAGAATATGTATGATCACAGTATGCGTGTCCCGTTTTTAGTGGTTGGGCCAGGCGTGAAGTCAGGCTCGAAAATTAATGCGCCTATTTACTTACAAGATGTGATGCCTACGACTCTGGAACTCGCGGGCGCACCCGTCGACGGTGTCGATTATCAGAGCTTGTTGCCGTTACTTAAGGATCAGTCAGCGACGCATTACGATGCGATTTACGGTGCCTATTTAGATCGTCAGCGGATGATTTCCAAAGGGGATTGGAAATTGATTAGCTACCCGTCCATTGGCGTTGAGCGTCTATTCAATCTAAAAAAAGATCCGAACGAGATGAACGACCTCGTGAACAATCCTGAATACACGCTCAAGCTCAAAGAGCTGCGCGCTGGGCTGAGTGATTTGAGCAAGCGTATGGATGATCCGTTGCTGGGGGGGACCACTGTGAAACAGAGGAGAAAGCGTAAGTAAGCGATCCGTATCGAATTTATTATGAAACGAAAAATGATTATGAACAAAACAATACTGACAGGAATGATGCTCTCTTTGAGCATCCTCACCGCGCAGCCTTCTGGGGTGCAGACAGCATCCTCCCAGGAAGCCACTCTCAAGAGTGAATCCATCGAGGATTACACTGCGCGTATGCAATGGTTTGTGGAGGCCAATTACGGGATGTTTATTCACTTTGGCCTCTATTCGCAACTCGGTGGTGTGTGGCAGGGAAAGCAGGTCCGTGGGTATGCAGAGTGGATCCAGGGCAAGGGAAATATCGATCGATACGAATACGCGCAACTGGCCAAGACTTTTAATCCAGCCAAGTTCGATGCTGATTTCATAGTCCGGACCGCCAAGGAGGCTGGGATGACCTATCTGGTGATCACCGCCAAGCACCATGAAGGATTCTGTCTTTGGGATAGCGAATATACCGATTTCGATGTCGCCAACACGCCCTTTAAAGGGCGCGACCTCCTCGCTGAACTCAGCCAAGCCTGCAAGCAGCAAGGGATTACATTCGGACTGTATTACAGCATCATTGACTGGAACCATCCGTCTCAGAAGCGCCCCTCTGAACTTGGAAAAAAGGGGGCGCCGGGAAAAACTGTTATCGTGGACAATCGGAAACAGGAGTACGTTGATTATCAAAAGAACCAAGTCTTAGAGCTGATCAATGACTATGATCCTGCCTTACTGTGGTTTGATGCTGACTGGGCAAACTGGTGGACGATGCAGGACGGCATTGAGCTCTACAACGCCATTCGGGATGCAAGCCCCAGCATCATCGTCAACAACCGTGTCGCCAAACGCGATGGCTTTGAATTGGACTACGTCACTCAGGAACAGAAACATTTTAAGGATGATTTTCCCAAGCATTGGGAAGGTTGCTATACGATGAACAAATCGTGGGGCTACAAGCAACATGACCACAAGTGGAAGAGCGCCCAGACCGTTTACGACAAGTTAAAAGATATCAATGAAAAGGGCGGCAATCTCTTGTTGAATGTGGGGCCTGATGGTCACGGGGTGATTCAACCCGAAGCGATCGCCATCCTGGAGCAAACTGCTGAATTGTTGGACGCTGCACCGATCACTAAGAAGATCCCGCTGGTCACTCAGGTGCCCGGCATCAAGGTGAAGTAAGCTAAAGCACTTTCATGAAGAACCTGACCAGCGATACCTATGGTACGCAGAGGCCGGGGACAGCCTCCCACCCAGTTGGTGGGAGGGCGTTTGTCCCCAAACACCGCACTTTCTAATCTGCGCAATATGTATCAAAGAAGGTCTCACACCTGCGGCATGGTTTAGGCGTCGGGGCGTTCGAGCCTATCCTTTTCCCTTATGTAAATGAAACGGCTGAAGCCGTTACTCTTAGCTCAAGCCTGTAGTTAGGGGTAATTGGCTTCTTTACCAAGGGAAGGAGCCTGATATTTAGAATTCATCTCGATAGGAGTGTGGGCGACTCGCCCACATTCATCCTGTGTTGCTGCAAAGGGGGTGAGTCGCCCTCCATCCTTTACCCTTTTCAGGAATACCTGCGAGTGGGTGCCCATAAAGTCGGCGAGGTCACGCGATTACGTGATACCATATTATGTTTTCAGTCTGTATAATGATGTTTTGTGAGACACCGTTCTGATCTTTGGCGGAACCAAGTTAGAGGGACAGGTAAGACATGAATATAAAATCAATCGTATCAATTATTGGAGTGGCCGTTGCGGTGCCTTTGGTCGGCTTAGCCAATGTGCAGCCCGTGGCACTGTTTACGGATCACATGGTGATCCAGCGTGAAATCAAAGCACCCGTCTGGGGGACCGCGGATGTCGGAGAACAAGTCACTGTGACTGGCAGCTGGGGCGAATCCGCTGTGACCACTGCCGATGCATCCGGCAAATGGAGCGTCAAGCTAAAGACCCCCAAGGCAGGTGGGCCGTACACGCTCACTATTCAGGGCAACAACACGGTTGAAATTAAAGACGTGCTCTCGGGGGAAGTCTGGTTCTGCTCCGGTCAGTCAAATATGGACTTCGAGATGAAACGGTTAGCCGGAGTGAACAAGCGCACTCCGCCGGAAGACGCGCCCGCTGCAAACCAGATTAAGAAGGCGATGGAAACGGCGACCGATGGCCTGTTGCGGCAATTTACGGTGACAAAGAATAGGTCGCCACTTGAGCCGCTGACGACCCTCGCGGGCAGTTGGGCAGACTCTTCGCCGCAGAACAATCCGGCATTTTCTGCTACCGGCTATTTCTTTGGTCGTGAACTGCGCAAGGAGCTGAATGTTCCGGTCGGTCTGATCAAATGCGCCTGGGGTGGCACGAAGGTGGAACCTTGGATTCCGGCAGAGGCATTCCAGCAGGATAAAGAGATGGCCGCTTATTACGAAGCAAACATGACGGCGCTAAACAAACAGATGTCGCAATGGGATCCGGCGAAGGCGGAGGCAGATTATCAGGCCGCACGTAAAAAAAGCCGCCGAGCTAGACGACAGGCAAATCCTCAGAATAACCCACAACTGCCGTCCACGCTCTTTAACGCGATGGTCAATCCGGTGATCCCGTATGCCATCCGCGGCACGATCTGGTATCAGGGTGAATCCAATGCCGATCATAATACCCTTCAGTATGAAACCCACTTCAGCACGATGATCAGCAGTTGGCGCGAGCAGTGGGGGCAGGGCGATTTCCCGTTCTACTTCGCTCAACTGGCGAATTACCAGGGATGCTCTCGGACGAATTTCGCGCCTCCCGTTGCGAAGCCGGTGGAGTATCACGGCTGGCCTTCGATCTGCGATCAGCAACGCCGGACGCTTGGCCTGAAAAACACTGGCATGGCGGTGTTGAGTGATATTGGCGAAGCTGCCGACATTCATCCGCACAACAAAATAGATGTGGGCAAGCGTCTGGCGCTTTGGGCCTTGAAGCATGACTATAATCAGAAGATCTCTGTTTGCAGCGGCCCACTGTATAAGCGCCACATAATCAAAGGCGATCAAGTATTCATCCAGTTTGATTCGGCCGGTTCTGGGCTGATGGTCGGTTCAAAAGTCGGGCTGGCCGATACGCAGGTAACGGATGACGCGTTGAAATATTTCCAGATTTGTGGAGCAGACCGTCAGTGGCACTGGGCGCAGGCTGAAATCACTGGAAAAGACACGATCGCGGTGTCTCACCCGGACATAGCGAACCCAACGGTGGTGCGCTATGCGTGGTCGATGAACGCTGAATCGGCCAATCTGTATAACAAAGAAGGCCTGCCGGCCTCGATCTTCACCACGGAGATTGAGATCCCATCCGCGGCAGACGCGGCGGCTCTATCGAACGCGCAACCCGTTTCCGAAAAGCCCCTTTCTGGAGTGTCACTCAAGAAGAACGACCGGATTGTCTTTCTCGGGGATTCAATTACCCAGATGGGCGTCAAGGAGGGTGGCTATGTCACTTTGACCGCGCAGGCGATCCAGCAGGCGTATCCAGATCTCGGGATTGAGGTGATTGGAGCAGGTAGGAGCGGCCATAAAGTGCCGGACTGTCAGAAGCGCCTCGACCGCGACGTGCTGCAAATGAACCCCACGATTGTCGTGATCTATATCGGCATCAATGATGTCTGGCACTGGACCCATCCGAGGATGGTTGCAAAAGGTCGTCAAGGAACGACACCCGAAAAGTTTGAATCGGGGTTGAAGGATATGATCGCAAAGATCAACGCGGTCGGTGCACGTGTGATTCTGTGCACCCCCACGGTCATTGGTGAAAAGCCCGACGGGTCGAATCCCGAGGATAAGAGGCTCGATGCGTATGCGGCTATCAGCCGCAAGGTCGCGCAGGAAACCAGCGCTCAACTTCTCGATCTCAGAACGGCATTTATTGACTACCTCAAAAAGTACAATCCGAGTAACGCAGAGAAAAACGTTCTGACCGCAGACCGCGTTCATATGAACACGAAAGGGAACCAACTTCTGTTTACGCTGGTTTCGGATGTTTTGAACGTCCCAGCACCTCAAAAATAAACGGATCGGTGATGATTCCTAAAAAGTCCTCCCGCTCTTTTTCGAGAGGAATCGTTTGTTGCGGTAATTGCCGTGATTAATTGTGTGGTAGACGGTTCCGAGGAATGAGGACTGTTGCTGCGCATCGGATCGATGCGCTGTTTGCGTGGCATGATTACGGAGTGTCAAGCACAGCGAGGGGGGCAATGCTGAATTCTATTTTCTACGTTTGCCCCCTTTTTTATTCTCACTGATGGTCAATCGCCATCGCCAAAGCGATGTTTTCGGGGAACCGAATGCCTTCTTCGCTGAGCCAGGCAATACAGTGGATCGATCGTTTCTTGAAAAGCACCCCCTGCACGCAGAAACCGAAGGGTCCAGCGAAGAATGCGAAGTCCAAGTCGTGACGGCTTACTGCCAGTTGGCAGCGGCTCGAATACGTAGTCGGGCAACTCACGGGGAGATCAGCCGAGCAAAGCAATTTCGATCAGCACTTTGTGTGCTTTGTCACGCGAATGCGTGATAGGCGGGATTGGTCGACTGTGTTATTCTAAGTGTTTTATATATTACACTAATGATTGAAACCACACTCGCCACGACCGTTTTAACCAGCTCCCAAATACTTCGAAAAATGATGAAACAAACAATCATGATCGTCTCTTTTTGGGCCACCTGCCGGACTGTTTCTGCTGCCGCCAATAATACATTAAGCACCTACGAACCTTGGGAGCCATCGAGAAGGCTCGCTCGAATGCGCAGTTTATGGGGCGCCGTATCTCGGCTGTAAGCAGGTCTCTCCGAAGCAGCAGATGAAGAGACAATGAGACATATCAAAACATACATACTGACAGGAATTGCCGTGATAGCACTGTCGGCAACGGCATGGGCTGAGGTGCCCAAAGAACTGAAAGGAACCTGGGTGGTGGATCTGGTCCCTTCGATCCAATACATGCAGACTTCCCCGAAGTGGACGGATCAAACAGCGACACATCTTCCGCCCATTTTGCAGAGAATGTCTCAAGCCATGTATGAATTCACCGATGACTACTTGGTGGTATCCATAGGAGGAAAGAAGAAAAAACTGCCAGTCTCGCTAATAAGCACCCAATCAAATGTCACCGTGTTTGAGAGAACTGTCGGAGGACAACTACATACTTTGACCGTCTCTATGATGAACGGATCGAATATAAATGTTAAGTCATCGTTCAATCATGACCTGGATTTTTACTTATGGAAGCGCGGACGCGTGACCACGCAGGTCGAGCCGAGTGTGATCGCGCATGCCCTGCAACTCGTACTGACGAGCCATGAAAATACGGTTGCCAATCCGGTCGCACAATGGATGTCAGGGAAGTGGGGGATCGGCTGGCGGTTCTCCGGAGGTGATAATAAATATTCGAATGGATATAAGGTCGATCACCTGATTGAACAAGTGAAGGCGATTCCTGGTTTGTCGTATGTGTTGTTCAACCTATCAAACGGAGCCGACGGCAGTCATTACACCGCACCGCATTCGGTCTTATCCAAAGTGAGCCCCGGCTCCTGTGCTCGGCGAGATCTGTTTGGCGAGATGGCCACCGCTTTCCAGGCGGCAGGCTACCAAGTACTAGTGTATATGGCCACCGAAGGTCCGGCCAAGCTGAAGCATGGCCCTAATCACGGCAGGGGACCTCAAAGTGTTCATGCGTGGACGAGCTGGGTGAAGGCGCAATACGGGTCGGATGATGTAGAGACTCTGAAAAAAGCATATGCTGAAGTGATCGTAGGGGAATATGCCCAGCGCTATGGCACCCTGATTGACGGCTGGTGGTTTGACCATGCCTCATTTGGCAATATTGATCTGATCCACAAGGAAATCACCCAGGCGAACCCCAAAGCTGCGATTGCTTTTAACTTGTCGAGAAAGGGAGCAGTCAATTGCAATCCGGATTACGAAGACTATACCTATGGTCATCCCACTCCTTTAAGAAGAGCGCCTGCCAGCTCAAAAAGTAACCTTAAGATGGTGACCGCCATCGAGAACTCAGAAAATGGTTATCACATAGTAGACGGGAAGCCCAGTTTAGGACATATGTTTATGCCGATGAAAAACAGATGGAACAGTGGGGCAGATGTGGTATGGCCAGAAGAACAAGCGGTTGATTGGATGCAACGGGTATTGCAGGCGAGAGGCGCCTGGACTTGGAATGTGCCTTTTAATGACAAAACTACAGAACTGGATCTGGAAGCGGTCGATTTTGCAATACGTGTCGGTGCGCAGCTTCGATAGAGCATTCTGATGTTAGCTAGGCACACTGACTATCGGGCTTGATCCATCACCGCGGCGCGGTCGTGGTCGTATTGAATCATACGATTCTTAATGTAATCGCCGTTGGGCGAGAGAGAGTGTGGCACTTTATTTGTCCGCGGGCAGGATGCCGCCGCGGTATGCTTTGCCGATGGCGGCGGGGGCATTAACGACGTTGAGCTTTTCGTAGATGCGCCGGGTGTAGGTGGCGACGCTGCCGTAACCGATGCCCAGTTGGTCACCGATCTCTTTCTTGACGAGTCCTTCGGACAGAAGCGTCAAGATTTCGAGTTCTCGTTGCGAGAGGGTCGATTCCTGCACGTCTTTGGGGACGCGATCATTGATGGTGGTCATGATGAATTTCGCTACTTTCCCATCCAGCGTGGAGCCTCCGTCCATGACGGTTCGGATGCCCTCTTTGATTTGCCTGACAGTGGATGATTTTAGCAGATAGCCCGCCGCGCCTTCCTGGATGGCGTGCAAGACATCCGCTTCGGCATCGGACTGGGTGAGCACGATGACATTTGCATCCGGGATGTATTTTTTAAACCAAGGCAACGCTTCCAGCCCGCTCATGCCGGGCAGGTTCAGGTCGAGCAGAACCACATCGGGCGCATCGCGTTCGTGCAGATCCTGCACGCAGCGCAAGGCGACTTCCGCCGCGCCGAATATGTCGAACACTTCCATCTCCGGATCATCTTCCAGCGCCATTTCAATGACCTTGCGATACTTGGGGTGATCTTCTACCAGTAGGATTGTGATTGTACGTTTCATAAGTACTTTTAGTTTCAATTTTTAGGTCTCAAGCCTCAGGTCTCAAGTCTCAAGTCTCAGGTTTGAAGTATCAAGCCTCAGGTCTCAGCGGCGTAGACGCAGTGAGATGCTTGTCCCTCCGGAGGGCGGGGTTTCGGTGTGTATGCGAGCGCCCATCAGTCGGGCGCGGCGTTTCAGTGAGCGCGGGTTGTTGGAGCTTGAGTTCGTTAGGCCGCATCCGTTGTCGGTAACGGTTAGCCGGGTCTCCTTTTGCGTGGCGATGAGTTGGGTGCTGAGTTGGGTGGCACCGGAGTGTTTGCAAACATTGATCAGGCATTCCTTGTAGAACAAAAACAGATCGGAGCGAGTGCTCGGTTTGAGCCCTTTCAGCAACTCGGCACCTTCTATGGTGAACTGGTGGTGCTCTTCGTTGACCAAAATCCGTTCTGCGAGCCGTCGCAATTCCACCGGAAGCTCTGCGTAGAGATGCCCGGCTTCCTGCATGTTACTGCAGTAGCGCACGGCGGCTCCAGTTTCCTCGGAGGCGGTTCGGATCTGCTGTAGCAGGCGGTTTAGTTTTTCGGGCTTGTTGGTGGCTTCCGAGGCGAGATCACTCAGCAGGCCAATGGTATGCAGGTCTGCACCCAGTTCATCGTGCAGGTCGGCGGCGAAGCGCTCGCGGATTCTGGTCACATGCCGCATGCGGAGCAGTCGGTCGATCAGAATGGTGATGAAAATGCCGGCGGCGAGCAGTGCGGACAGCCAGATCATGCGGTTCAAATTCGTCTTTTGGCGGTCATAGTGTCGGGCGAGTTTGGCGACGACGAGCGGCCGATCGGCTTCTAGGTCGTGGCGCCGGGCGAGTTGTTCCATCCACTCCCGTGTTGGTAGAATCGACCCGTAAAAGTTCAACCCGTCCGTGATTCGGCCCATCGCGTTTTCGTTTTTATTGAATCTAAAGTGGGAACTGGGGGTGACCAGGGCGCCTCGTGCGATGTTTTGATTTTTAGACAACACTTCGATTTCTGAAAAAGCGATGCGGGGCGCTTTTTCAAACAATTGGACAACGGCTAGAGGATCCAGGATCTCAAGCCGGATATAGCGGCACTGGGTCTCCGGGAAACGCCGCATGATAATGGGGCCGTTGTCGTAAATCGACTGTTGGTTGTATTCGCACAGGAACGTTGCATCCGCGAAATCGGGGCGATTGGCTCCGATGATCCGTATGTGGCGGGGCACGCCCCAGCAACTGAATTGGGACATGGGAACGTTCAGGGTTATATCTGCCGTGTGCAGATTGATCTGATGGACCGGTTGCGATGTCTTCAGATCAATCGTCAGCGTCAGTCGCGAGGCGGGGGCATTTTTGACGCGAATGACTCTTGATTTACTCGAGGATCCCTGAGCGGGATTCATTAGAAAGGGGGTGAATCCGTCCGTGAGAAACCGTTTTTCCGCTGCGTTTGTGGTCGTTATGGGCGGGGGCGCTGTGCCAATCGGTTTTTGCAGGGGCAGGGCCACATTCTCCATGCCACTGAAAACCATGATTTCGGAGAGTTGGAGCATGTTCCCGGGCGTTGGACTGAAGGTGGACGACAAGGAGGTGGCTTCGATGGCGACCCATGAGGCCTTGACGGGGGCAAACGGGACCACCAGCGGGGCAATGCGCGGCAATAGATGATCATCCGCGGAAAAGGAGGCCACCACCTGAGAGGTGTTTGCGGTGCCCGCCAGAATTCGAAAGGCAATGGGAAAGCCATTGGATTGGAGGCCGGTTGCTGCGTCACGATTTAGGACGGGGACCAACACGACCGCATCGACGGCGACCGCTTCGTCCAGTTCGATGCGAATCGATTCCGCGGTGTCGGGCTCTGTATGTGTGTTGGATCGATACCCCAGAGAGCCCGTGCCGCCGCGCACGGTGAAGCTGGCGAGTTGTTCGAGTTCGGCGTCAATCTCTGCCAAGTGCTGTTCCAGCTGAGATAGAGACATGTCGTCCAGCTCTGCAATCGCGGGCAGGGCAGATAGCACGCCTGCCAGCAGGATGGTTTGTGAAATCTTCGTTAAGTGCATTAGGGCTTTATAGCGTTTGTGTGTAAAGTCGGAGGTAGCGCATAGATGGTGAGATTTTCAGTGAATTTAAGGGCTCTGCTATTTTCTTACCAGGGATGCACCGAGACACAGAGGTGTGATGGGCTTAGAATCAAAGGACGAGCTGCTTGATTCCGTCTTTCAGGACGGGCACATTAAAATTCATTAACAATCCAACGCGGCATTTCGTCAGCCGCATATAAGTTAGCAATTGAGCATCAAAAACAGGCGCGAGTTCCTGGACTTCTTTTAAATCCACGACAATTTTGTCCTCGATGATAAAATCTAGACGGATGTCTTCGTCTAAAACAACGCCCTTGTAATTCAACTCCAGTTTTAATTGTCGCTTAAATGGAATGGCTCGCTTCTCAAGCTCCACTGCCAAGCTTTTCTCATAAATGCTCTCAACTAATCCCGGCCCCCAATAGCGATGCACCTCAATCGCAGCGCTGATGATATTCTTCGTTAGTTCTTCCTCAATAAGTGAGACATTCATAACTAATTATGGTCTTTGATTTTGCATAATAGGCAAGCCTCCTCGTTGTCTTTGCGTTTGTTCTTGCTCTTGCCCAATGGGCACCCAGCTCATTCACCCTTTTGGTGCCTTCGACCATCTTCGCGCTGTCGCGCTGCGTCCAGTGCAGCGGGTGGTTAAAACTCAGAGCACTGATCTCCTCGGTCTATTAAAAATAGCGAATAACCTTTATGGTTCATCGTCGACGAGTGGGGAAACACCGTTTTTAGCCTAATCTGTCAATTATTTCGCTAGGAAGGATCGACCCCGAGCACTTTAGAAATCACATGGAAATTCAATTCTCTGCGTGGGCGATAGTAATGTCTTCCTCTCCAGTATTCATATCGGACGACACGGAGGTCATCCCTCCCAAATAAAGGATGGAAGACAGGACGAGGGTCTACCTCTGCGTTGCCCGCATCAGTTAAGAATTACATTTAGAATGCGCAAAATATGTCAGATTTGGTATAACCATATACTAATAAGCGGATACTCATTAATTGTTTATGTTTTGATTCTTCAGTAAATTCTATGGTGACACAAAGATCTCCTATTACACAAAATAGAAGTGCATCACTCTTGAGGGTTCTGGCTAATAGAAAAAATCACCATCGAGGTCGACAGCACTGATCGCCATCGGCAGATTCTCATACTTGTGGGGCTACACGCCGGTTCTGTGATCGCACCAGATATCCCTGATATTTTTGCTGCAGACACCTTGGGCACACTTTCATGGATTGCCAAGAACTCTTGCTACGCCCAGATTGAGGAATTTCCATCGAGATAGTGACTCTTTGCTAGCAGAAACCGATATGCCGGCATTCATTCTATCTGCCAAGGGCATATCACCCATCACGCAATCGCGTTATAGTCAGTTTTAATAAAACTGCTATACTTACTTTCTGTTCAACTAAACGATGAATTATTTTATTTTTTTCTTCCCCTTGCTCAGTTGCGATGGTCATCGTATTTTGTCGCCTCAAACCTACGTCTGTAAGAGTCAATCATAACTCGTCTCTTCTTGTTTACCATTTTTGTCACTATCCTTACTTATTGTGTCGACCCGTATTAACCTTTTTCTCCTTATCGGTATTGCATTGTTCACGTCTTTATCCGTGGCAGTTGCGCAACCTGCAGGGGAATCGCTTGCGGGCCGTATTGACCGGTTAACGACTTTATTGCACTCCAATCAACTGATTGCGGCGCGCCCCCTGATTGCTCAGGTGCGTGGAGAGGTGCCGCCTGAAATGGTGGCTAATCTGGATTTCTACTTAGCGCTCTCCTACGTCTTCGAATATTACGAAAAAAATGATAGGTCGGTGCTGACCACTGCAGCCGAGCAATTCGAGTCATTCATCAAAGCCTATCCGAACCACTCTCTGAATCCTCTGGCACGCTATAACTTAGCGGATGTGCACGCGATCAACCAGCGATTCAAAGAAGCCCTGCAGCTCTACGTGCCGCTCTATCGTAGGCCTGTGGCGAGCGTGGATCGTAAGGAAGTGTTGAAGAAACTGGTGCTGATCTATGCGGCCACACAGGAATGGGCCGCAGGCACGCCTTATTTTATAGATAGTATGCGGATCGCAGAGTCGAGTGAGGAACGCACCACTTCGGCGGCGTATTTACTCATCGCCCAAGCGAAGTCGGGCGAGGTGGTCGATTCGAGCAAGCTACTAAAATTCTTTAAAAGCCCCGCTCCGGTATTTTACACGCCGCGGTTCAATGCCGCCTTGATGGAGGTCGGTGACAATCTGAAAAAAGAAGGCGACTTGGCGACGGCGAGCCTGTTTTTCCAGTTCGTACGCGACTATGAAACGCTGGAAGTCGGGCTGAGCGCTTATATTCGCAAACTAGAACGGCGCGTCGCCAAGTTCGAAAACAATATAGTGCTGCGCAACTTTTACGTGGAGGCGAAAGCCAAGCTGGAGAACGCTCAAGCGGACCTAGAGGCGCTGCGCAGTTCGCCCAATTATACACCGCTACTGCACTGGCGCATCGCCAGTATCTACATGGATATGGAACGCAATTGGGAAGCGTTCTGGCGCTTTCGTTTGATGGTCGATGCGTATCCGGATCATAAATTCGCAGAAGATATCCTGTTCTCGGCCTACTCACTCGGCTTTCAACTCGGAGAAAACAGCATTGCTGAGGAGCTCGGCAAACGCTACCTCGATAATGGCAGCTACACCAGCTACCGTGACACGGTCGCCGATCAGGTATCGGGAATTTATCTGGAAGAGGAAAAATATGACGAGCTCCATCAGTTAACCACTTGGTATCTCGAGCGGGCGCCTGACGATTCGGCTGCGCAGCTGTTACTCTTTAAACATGCAGTGGCTCGGTTGACGAAGTTTGAGAATCCAGAGTTGATTGAGGACCTTCAAATCTATCGGGAGCAGTATGGGAATTCGAAATGCGCGGTGGTGATTCACTACTTCCTCGGACTGGCGTATTTGATCGAGCAGGAGAATGCATCCGCGGTCGAGTATTTTGATAAAGTCCTTCTTGATTCGAACCCGAAATTTCGCGCAGACGCCTTGTTTCGCAAAGCACAAGCAGTGCTGGGTCTGGATCGGATTGCAGAGTCGCGCGACCTGATTGAGGCGTTTATTGCCGAGTATCCCAGCCATCAGCTGCGCGCAGAGGCTGAGCTCACACTCGGCACTGTCGTCGACATGCTGGGCGAAGTGGATAACGCACTCGTGCACTACACCCTGGTTGAGCAACATACCGAAGACCGCCACTTATTGGCTAGAGCTGAATTAAAGATTTCAAGAATCCTAGTCGACCGCCGACAGGTCGATGAGGCGGTGGCACGCTTACAGGCATTTATCGAGGCGCATGGGGACACCCCCGAAAGCATTCCGATCAGTGCGGCGTTGGCGACTATTTATACGGACGAAGATCAACCGCGCGTCGCGCTGGGTGTGTTGAAGCAAGCGCTGGATAAGTTCTTTGAACAAACCGAGATTCATCAGCTGGACAAGCTCTTGATCGACACGCTAAAGCTGGATCGAAATTTGCGAACCATGCAGCGCGCCACCGACGCATTTCTCGTTCTGGTCAAAGCGGATCCTGCGCTACTGGACGAACTGATCAACGACCGCGCGAAGCAATATCGCTATTTTAAGAAAAACGATTCGATCGATGCAATCGTCCAGGAGTGCTTTGTGCACGACAATGACTTTCGTAAGACCGTGCAGGAGTCGATCAGCACATTCGAGGATAAACAGGCTCGGGTTGATACATTCAATCAGACCATTCAACCCGAATCCAACGGCGAGCCGTTAGACGATGCAGAGCTCGATGTCACTCAGCTAGATGCTTTACAGGGTCGAGTTGAAGCACTCAATCAAAACATTCCCTCAGAAACCGCCGACGATTTTTTGCAGGATGCCCTCGCCGCTGCGACTGCGCAGTCCGACATGCCCCTGATAGTGCGCATCAAAACCGCACTGGCGAAAGTCGAAGACCCGGTGCTACCCCCCAATACCGAACTGCTGCAACTCTGGGACGATGCCGAGCAATGGGCACCGCTCGGAACTGCGGGGCAGTTGTGGATTCTCGGGGAGCATGCGAAAACAAATCCGCAACGCGTCGCCGAAGTCTTGGAAGCGACCTACCTCGATTTCCTCAACACGCCCAATGAACTCGGCTTACACCTGCTTCAAGCGCAGTGCTATCAAAAGTTGGAGCGTATCGACGATTCAATTGAGGCCTACCGGATGCTGATCAAGCGCTTCGCACAAGCGCAGGAGTCTGGTGATGCCTCGATGCAGATCGGGCAGATGGAAGTGGGGCGGGGGAATGCCGCTGCCGCACGTTTGGAATTGGAAAGTATTTTACATCGCAACGAGTGGCGCGGCGCCATGCACGCGCAGGCATTGCTCTGGATCGGGCGTGCGTATCTGGCCGAAGACAAACATGCCGAAGCACACGGTTTCTTTGAGCGCGTCATGCTCGGCTACCCTGGTTTCCCCGCAGAGTTGGCAATGGCCTACTACGAAGACATTCAAGTGCTCAAATTAATGGGCGAAACCGCAAGTGTGCAAATGGTGTATGAAGCCTTCAAGTTAACCCCGGGATTGGAAGATACCGAAGGGGCAGCACTCATCGGAAAGGAGTT
>JAQXBA010000200.1 GCA_029252625.1 Opitutia bacterium
GTAGGGCGACACCGATCACGTTTTCAGGTCCAAAGGCTTCGGCGGCGATGGCTGCGACGACGGCGGAGTCGATCCCGCCACTGAGGCCGATAAGGGCTTTTTTGAAGCCGCTCTTGTGGGCGTAGTCACGCAAGCCGAGCACGAGTGCATCTTGGGTGGCGGCGTTGCCTTTGAGGTTGAAGTGTTCGGAGACTTCGGTTGCGGTCGGTGCGTCGATATCGATTACGCGATTTTCTGCGCGAAAGCCTGCCATACCTGCGATTAAGCCGCGTTGTGGATGTGCGACGAGGCTGCCGCCGTCGAAAATGAGCTCATCGTTGCCGCCCACTGCGTTACAATACACGGCCGGGCAATCGCAGCGATCGGCGGCAAATTGCAGGAGTGGCTCGCGTGCTTCGTTTTTGCCGTCATGCCATGGGCTGGCGGATAGATTCAGTAACAAGTCGATCCCTTTTTCAGCGAATTTCGTGAGTGGATCGACATTGTAGCGGCGCTTGCTGGACACCGCGGGTGCTGTCCAAATATCTTCGCAAATGGTGATGCCAATACGCTTACCTTGCCACTCATGAATGACTGGTGCGAGTGCGGGTTCAAAATAACGATCCTCATCGAACACATCGTAGCTCGGTAGTAGGCATTTGCGTGCGATGACTTTGATGACGCCGTTTTCACACCATGCCGCCGCATTGTAAAAAGGGCGACCAGCTGCGTCAGGGCTTCGAGCTTCGACGGTGCCGATAATTGCCGGTACAGTACCGATCTCTGCGGCGATGGACTTAAGCGTCGATTCAATGTCGCTGACAAAGCAGCTTTTAAATAGCAGGTCGCGCGGTGGATAGCCGCAGATCGCAAGTTCGGGGAAGAGGATCAATTCGGCACCTTCAGCGACCAGCGCTTGATAGGCATTGAGGATGAGTGTGCGATTACCGGCTAAGTCTCCGACGGTCGTGTTAATTTGTGCGATCCCAATATACATAGTGTATTTTTAAAACAATGGTTTGAACTGGCGACTTGCAAAAATGTGCCTCGCGAAGATAGTCACAATTTTATCATATTTACGATTCGTTGCGACGACTATTTTCCGATGTTTAGAGAACTCAAGATTTTCAGTGCATTATTATGCGTTTCCTTTTCTGCGCTGATTGTTGCGCATGCACAAAAAAGTAGTACGGAGATCGAGGTCGTCTCGATTCTGTCTGATAAGGTTCCCGTAGTGCCTTCAGTCCTGACTTTGGATGCAATGTATCAGTTAATTAAAGATACCAGCCCTCAAGTTTTGTTTGAGAAAGACACGGTGCGACGTGCGCTAGAGAATAGTTTTCAGCAACGAGCGGCATTGCTACCGCAAATATCGCTCGCCGCTTCGCAGACCCGGCAACAATTCGGTCGTGGCTTTGCGGGAGATGATTTTGAGTCGCCGCCGTTTAATTCCTTCGGTACCAGAGTCGAAGCGACACAAACCCTGTTTGACGCTGAAAAATATGCACGCTATCGGATCGCTGAGTTAGAGCATACGATTTCGACAATGAATTACGAAGTAGCGTTTCAAGATATTTT
>JAQXBA010000205.1 GCA_029252625.1 Opitutia bacterium
TGAAGTGAATGCACCGGCTGGTGTGGAGGTGAGCTTCAAGCGCAACAAAGCTGTGAAGGGTTTGCAGCCTGAACTTTCAATCACCGGGAATTAGGCAACAGGGTTATTTATGAAGATACTATTTCTATTAATAACAGTCGTGGCTTTGTTCACTGGCTGCAGCACCAGCTCAAAGGTTGGCCAGCATGACTTGAAACTCGCCGACTTCGGTGCGGTGGGGGATGGCAAGACCGACGACATTGTCGCGCTTAAAAATGCGCTCGATGCACTGAAGACTGCGGAGCCGGGTGCGACGCTGCACTTTGAGCCAGGCAAGGTCTATAAGCTGGGCGTGCGCGAGGACAGTATGTATCAGATCGACCTGACCGACTATGCCGATGTGACGGTCGATGGTCATGGATCGATGCTGCTGAGCACGCCGAAGCAGGCCTTCTTTCGTATCCGTCGCAGCGAAGGCGTAACAGTTAAAAATCTGCTGCTCGAAAGCGATCCGCTTTCGTTTACGCAGGGGGTGGTGACCGATATGAACCCGGACGAGGGGTGGTTCGAGGTCGAGGTGATGGCAGGGTATGCCGCATTCCCAGATGTTGAGTATATGAAAACGCAGTATGAGCCGCTGCCTTGGGGCGCGATCATGGATCCAAACGAGCGGCGCATTCGCCCCGGTATGCACGACGCTTACCGGCTGGATCGTATTGAGCAGACTGGGCCGCAGGCTTACCGTTGTTTCACGCAGGGCGGTCACAAGAAAGGGATTCCCGCCATCCGCAAGGGCGACATCTATTTTCAGCCGCTCTACTTCAACACCACTGAGCGTATCAAAAAAATGGGTCTGGGCGACGGCTTCGGCAACATTAGGGTCACCCACAGTTCTGACTGCGAAGTGGAGAATGTCATCATGTATAGCGGTCGCAGTAGTATGACCAGCCGGCTGGAGTATAACACCGGGCCGATTACCTTTGATCGCTTCCAAGTGCGCTTTCGCCCAGGGTTCGATGACCGCATGGTCAGCAACTGGCGCGATGGCATGCATTGCAAAAACAACCGCGTCGGGCCGATCATTGAAAATTGCTATTTCGAAGGGCTGCTCGACGACAGCATCAACATCAGCTCCGACACCATCATGGCAGCCAAGGTGCTGTCTGATCGCCAGTTCCGCCTCTGCAACTGGCGCGGTGTGATTGCGTGGAATACCGATAATTCCTCGGTCGAAGTAGGGGACCCCTACATGGCCTTTTATCCGGATACCGGTGAATACCTGGGCCCGTTCGTGGTCGTGGAGGTTGATCCGAATAACCGCGCACTCGTCACTTTTGATAAGCCGGTGCCAAATGTAGTGACCGGGCGGATACAGCGGCACGTCGATAATAAGGCGACGCAGTTCTACAATATCAATGTGATGAGCGACGGCTACATCGTTCGCAACAATACCTTCGTTAAACAGCGCCGCGACGCGATTCGCGCCCGCGGCACCAATGGCTTAATCGAGGGCAATCTGGTTGACGGCGTGAATGGCAATGCGGTGATGCTCGCCAACGATTTCGGCCATTTCTACGAAGGGCCGTTTTCGCAGAATACCGTCATCCGCAACAATCGCTTCCTCAATACCGAGTGGACGCCGATCAAGGCCTACACTGCACCCTTGAAATGCCCCAATCCGATGGTTCAGGGCATCGTGATTGAGGACAACGAGATCGTAGTGATGACCGAATATGCGATCGAACTGGAAAATGTGGCGGATGTCGTGATCCGCAACAATACGATCCGGACCGCCGACGGGCAAGTGATGGAACAGCCGGTGAAGGCGAAGAATGTGTCTGGTCTGGAGATGGAATAGAAATGAATGGCCTAGCACTGGCATGAAGACGCGACCTTTTCGCCGTAGCGCGGCGTTCGCTCAACGCGTGCGCTACCACGACGCAAGCTGCGGCTAAAGCACCCATGAAGGGCATACACACGCAGCTACGGCTCGAACGCTGCACCCAGCCCAAAGCAATCGGATGTAGCGCGGTGCTTATAGCCCGCGTCCGCTTAACACGGGGGGTGGGACTGGCTCCTTGAAAATACCTTGAAAATAAAACAGAAGAGTAATCATGAAAACAGAAATTATTGCAGCAATGTTAGTATGTGCGGGTTTGGCACTCGCCGCCGAACCACCCAACATCGTCGTCATCTTGAGTGATGACCAAGCATGGACCGATTATGGCTTTATGGGGCATGAAGTGATCGAAACGCCGGCGCTCGATAAGCTGGCCGATAGTGGCTTACGCTTTGACCGTGGCTATGTGGCCGCGCCGATTTGTCGGCCGTCGTTGGCGTCGATGGTCACCGGGCAATATTCGACGATTCACAGGATCACTGGCAATGATGTGACCGACGGCCTTTACGGTGCTCGACTCGCTGAGCGCAAAGGACTGGATCAGCCGTTGCAGGATTACTTCCACGGTCTACCGAGCTTTATCAAGCTACTGACGTCCAACGGCTATCTGGCGCACCAGTCGGGCAAGTGGTGGGAGGGCTCTTGGCAGGACGGCGGGTTCACGCACGGTATGACCGAAGGGGAGCGTCATGGTGACAAGGGGCTAACGATTGGCCGTGACGGTATGGGGCCGGTCAACGACTTCATTGACCATGCGGTCACCGAAGAAAAGCCGTTCCTTCTCTGGTATGCGCCGTTTATGCCACACACGCCGCACAATCCGCCACAGAACTTGCTGAAGAAATATCTCAGCGACGGCCGCGCACTCGACGTTGCCAGCTACTACGCGATGGTGGAATGGTTTGACCAGACCTGCGGCCAGCTGTTGGATTCACTGGAGGAAAAAGGGCTGCGCGAAAATACGGTGATTCTCTATATTTGTGATAACGGCTGGGGCGCCGCCAGCACCACCAAGGACTGGCCGCGCGATCAGGCTTTTGGTGGCTATGCGATGCGTTCGAAGGCCTCGCCCTACGAAAATGGCACTCGCACCCCGATCTTGGTTTCGTGGCCGGGCACGATTGAGCCGCAGCAAATGGATGGCTTTGCGCACAGTATTGATTTGTTTCCGACCATCGCCGCACTTGCCGGACTCGACGCGCCGAAGGGCCTGCCCGGTATCAACCTTCTGGATACAGAAGCGGTGGACGCGCGCGACACCATCTTCGGTTCGCTGCATGCCTCGCACAACATCAATATCGGCGACCCCGATTCGACCCTGCAATATATCTGGTGCATCGAGGGAGACTGGAAACTCCTGTTGCGCTACCACGGTGAAGACACCACTGGTTATCGCGTGCTACATACTTGGGACACCGCGCCCTGTCGCTTGTTTAATCTGAAGGCCGACCCCGGAGAGAAGAACGATCTGGCCGCAGCGCATCCCGAAATTGTCGCCCGCTTGACAGGGGAAATCGAAGCCTGGCGCGCAGGCCTGAAGTAACACTCCCCCCCCTGCGAAGCATATCTTTATACATATATTTGTATCTTTAAGCTTACGTTGGCTTCGCAGGTTGAAGACCTTGATATCTGTGCGAATGGCCAATCAACTGCTGGATTAACCGCTCGTTTCCTTCGGTCATTAGCAACCAAGGGTATAATAAAGAACACGGCACCCAAGGGCATAATAAAGGACGCAAAGGAGGTGAATTGAGCTTTTGGGTATGTTTAATGTAGGAAACACTCATTATTGGCCGACTCAAGCTCTCTCACTCTAATTATCTCTGCGTTCTCGGCGAACTCAAGCGAAGCGGGCGGTTAAATATACGTATCCTAAGCCAAACCTATGACGTCTCAAACTTGTGTGTCAGGATATGCTTGGCAGGGAAGGAGTTTTTTACCGCTAACTTCATATGCCCCGACTAATGTGTTGAATTTTACCATACTTAGGCTGAATCGTGCTATCGAATCCCGCCGATATCGTCTATAGTCCTTATCCAATCAGGCTGGTGCCTTTGCCTTTAAGCAGTCACTCTATTCCTACCCTTTTAGTTATGTCCTATCCTTTACTACCGATCCCCCCGACGTCTACAGCCCCGAAGCAGGGCTTCGCCCTTGTCATCGCGCTGAGCCTGATGGCATTTGTCCTCTTGCTGCTGCTGTCGATCACCACCTTGGTGCAGGTCGAGACCCAGTCCGCGCAAATCAGCGTCGCCCGAATGGAAGCTCAGCAAAACGCCATGCTGGGTCTAAAGCAGGCACTCGGTGAGTTGCAAATGGCCGCCGGTCCAGATCAGCGGGTGACGGTTCCCTCGGAGATGTTTGATAATACTCCGGATACCGCCACGATTGATGGCGTGTCGACTCGGCATTATACAGGAGTCTTTCGTGCGTATGATTCATCGCTGCCTTTGGAGACTTTTCGTCTCTCACAGGATACCCCAGCAGAGGCGATCAAATGGTTGGCCTCGTCAGAGGATATATTGACCGATCCAGTGGCTGCAGATCCGTCGGTGTATTCGCCAACTACAGGAACGATCTCCATCGCCAAAGTCTATCAGGCCGATACCAACACGCTCGAAGATATTCTCGTCGGTAAAGTATCCGTCGATGACGGCGCTGGCAGTTATGCCTGGTGGGTGGGCGACGAGGGGATGAAGGCAAAATTCAATACTGCGGATCCTGGTATTGGATTAACCGATACCGAAGGCCCCTTCGAACAAGACAAGCTCGATATCGTGCAAGCACGTCAGTCTAATTTTTCGCACGTTTCGGGTGGCTTTGCGGAGGAGTTTTCCGACCTGATCAGTGGCGACGCACTCGCCAAGCTGAATTCCACGCAGGGCTTCAATTTGCTGTCATCGGAATGGGGAGATTGGATGATGCCGGAAGATCCGGGCAATCCCAATGTCTCTGCCAACGTGAATTCAGATGTGACTTTGTTCAGTCGCGGGTTGCCGGTGGATGTCACACAGGGGCGGCTCAAAGAGGATTTAACGGTCTATCTGGAAACCGGAGAAGGGCTTGAGGACGACGAGCATATTGTCCGTGGTAGTTCAGATGACGATAACTATGACGGCCCTGATTTCGGTGCTTCGCTGACTGGGAATCCGGTGGACGACAATATGCCGCGCTTCGGCTTGCTGCGCTCTTGGCATGATCTAGGCAAAGACTTCGGTGACAATGGCATTGCCCAGAATCAGCCGCAAAAGAACACCCAGCACGGTCTGCATCCCACCGTCATGCGTGCCGGCTACTCGTTGTCGATCGGGCGGGTGGGGAGCCCTGTGGATGATCCTAATAACCCGGACAACATGTTGGTGAATCTGCAGGTCATGGCTTTTGTCCGTGTCGCGCTGATGAATTCGTATAATTTCACCCTGCCAGCTGAGGAATATCTCTTCGAGATCTCCTTTCCAGATCGCTTGTATTTACAGTGGCGCAAGGGGAGTAGTAATCCAGGAGTTCCCTCTGCGCCGCTTAGTTCACCGCCGAATAATGACTTTTTCCAACTGCTCGACTTTACCGCCGATGGTGTGATTCAGCCAGATGGCTACGATTGGCACGGCGACCACCCTTGGGTTCGTATGACGCTCGATACTGGCCATGACTTTCTGAATGGAAATGGCATGCAGCCAGGTGAGGTGCTGAACTTTTCTCCAGAAGCGGCACAGAATCCATTGCCGGATGCGATGTATGTGGATCAGAAGGCGGATCAATATCGCTCGGGTTCATGGGTGAACTACACGGACCCCGTGAATGATAAGAAAGGGCAGGAGATCAGTAATTTTTTCGTGATGGGGCCGCAAATTCAAGTCAGTGTGCCTAAGTCGCAAGCCTGGTATCCGGAGTCGCCAGCGAGGGATCATTACTGGTATACTTTACGCTACCAGCTCGATACGCCTCACAACTTGGAGCATAATTTATCCTGGCGTCTCAGTCGTCTGAGTGGCGGTGAGCCAACCTTGCTGAGCAGCAAAGACCCAACCAAGACGGCGAAGCCGGTGATCTTTCGTCCGGGGGGATACGATTGGGAAGGGCATGCTAACGCAGCGAGCCGCAACTGGGATGGTATTAAGCAGTTGGACCCCACTCCCTCGAGCCATAATCATCAGATCAACACAGGTATGCATGACTATTGGCGTGCTACAGCACGGGCCGGCGGGGCACGTCAGGGCGGCGACCGCCGCAATGCGGTGCGCAACCCTCGAGGTGGTATTTTACGGGATGGTCTCGATCTGAGTAATTGGGGAGAGGCAGACCACCGGATCAGCGTTTATCGTGACGAAGATTTCGAGCAGTATTGGGCTCCGCAACGCTGGCGCCGTGAAACAAATGTCGAGACGGGTAACGCTGGTTCGGTCGAGGGCTATGTGTCCAGTTCAGTGGATAACTCGACGGCGAATAGCACTGGCACGCGCTATACGATGTTCGACTTCCCGCGTCGCTTCGGGCCGATCACTTCGCTGGGCCAGCTACAGCATGCCAACCTCAACCCCTTCGGCTTTGGCTCCGCTTATCAGGTCGGGTATTCCCATGCGCCGTATCATGTCGATCGCGATTCCCTCGTGGAGTCGGCGGCGACCAGCCTACCGAATGAGCGAATCGATTTGCCCTTTATGGTTAACGCCAGTCTGTGGGATCGCTTCTATCTGAGCACCATTCCACAAACCGGAAATTTGAGTCTGAATTCGTCGAATCTATCGGTGCTCGCCAATAACCGCCACGTGCTGGCGCCGGATGCGAGTGGTGCCTTTCCGGACGAGAGTGATTTGCGTAACTCGGACACAGGTTTTGCGCAAAGCGCCGCAAATATTCAGATCGATGGTGCGTTTAATATCAATTCCGTCTCGGTCGATGCATGGGAGTCCGTGTTACTGCAAGCAGCAGGCAAGACCATTGCGAGTGAGCAGGATGGTATTTTAAATGACACCGGCGATGATACCTTTGTCGCGTTTCCGCGCTTTCCGGACCCGGTCTATGGTGCCGATGACAAAGATGCCTTTAATGCGCTCGATGCACAAGCTCGCGAGCAATATGCGGGGATCTTCGTAACGGATCGTGATGACATACGCGTGCTGGCCGAGACCATCGTGGCTGAGGTCAAGCGCCGTGGTCCGTTCCTGTCGTTGGCTGATTTTATTAACCGTCGTCAAATTGATGACTCCGGAAATCTGGATATCGATTATCAGGGCCTGATGGGCACACTGGATGCGGCGATTCTGCGTGCGTCACAGCAGACAGACGTGCTGAATTATCAGCAGATCTTCGGTCGCACGGAGGCATGGAATCAGAATCTGGATCCGAATGATTCAGGGGAGGCTTCGAACTATTCTGATGATGTGGAGAGTGCACTCGGAGTGCCGACGGGACATCAAAGCACTGCGCTGGAAGGGAATTCTGGAAACCTGACGCAAGGCGATGTGTTGCAAGTGCTCGGCGCTCAGCTCAGCGCGCGTAGTGATACCTTTGTGATTCGCTCCTACGGCGAAGCGGCTGATCCGATTACTGGTGAAATTAATTCATCGGCTCGTTGTGAAGCGGTGGTGCAGCGTATTGCTGAACCCGCGGAGTCAGGCGATTCACTAGTTGCCCCGACTGGCGATTTTGGACGACGGTTCGTTGTCGTCGCATTTCGCTGGATAGATGACGAATCCTAAGACATTAAATACTTTTTAAATACCCAAAATGATGCACTTTAAACGACACCTCCGCTTACTGTTATCGCTCTTTCCCTTGCTCTGTCTGCTACAGTTTCAGGCGCAGGCTCAAACGGATCTCGCGGATTTCATGGAGGCCGCGAAAGAATTTGAAGATAACAAAGAAGCCTTCGAGCAACCGGATGCGGTCGGCGATGGTCTTGGCCCCGATGCTTTGCGCTTTTTCTTTTTATCGGCCAAGCCGGTCAAGCGGAACTACTACTATCAGGAGGGCGAGGAGTATAAGGCGATTCAGGCCGCCTATAATACCTTTGGCAACATGCACCGCGTCTCTGCGCGTTCGAAGCTAGAGCTTTGCGATAAGACGACGCAAATCGTCGATGGCGAGGAAGTTGTGATTTACGTGCCGATCTTCCAGTTGAAGGCGTCCAATCGCACCAACCTATTTGCAATGTTCTTACCAAGTGTTGAGCCTGTGGAGGGGAAGGTCATTGCCTTGAACGCGATTGATTTCTCCAAGGAAATGTTTCCGTATAATCAGCTGACCTTCATGAATATTCTGCCGAAGCCTGTGATGGTGATGCTTGAGGATCAGAAGACGGTCTTGAAACCGGGGCAGATCATGCGTTCGGGGTATTCCATTCGTCGCAAAGGTGTCGGTTACCTGAAGGTGGCGCTGGCGGTGCGCGATGTGGATGGCGGTGCCAAGCTGCTCTATAATCAACGCATTGCAGTTTACGAAGATGAACGCACCATCGCGATCCCGATAGCCGATCCCTGGGGCGCCCCCGAGATCGAGGTGTTGACCTATCGCGATTCCGGCGTGGGCCCGCGTTAAGTCTGTGCGTAGCACGCTGCTTCAGCTAGCGTTTTCTTCGTTAGGTGCTCTTGGGGCATTGTGTGTTAGCTGAAGGTTTCGACGAACTCAACCGAGCACGGCGCACTACGGGGTGTGGCTGAATCTTTCGGATATTAGGATGAATGTTACTAGTCGGCCGCGCGCAAGTCTGCTAAGCTCATCACAATTTATAGTCCATTGTAACGGCACCCCTGTTTATTAATCTCCATTCCTCGCATGATCCCAGTCGAACAGAAACGTAAGATGAATCCGATGTTGATGAAAGTCATCGTCGTGAGTGTGCTGGTTCACGTGGTTTTGGCATTTGTTGCTGGAGTGATTACGGTCGCAAATATTGTGATCCAAGAGGAGGCGCAATTTGAAGAGCCGCCTGCGGTGGAAGAAGTTGAGCCGCCGAAAGAAGTGAAGGTGCAGATCAAGCAACAGCAGGCACCGAAGATGCAGTCGCAGAGCCTCACGATGCGACCCGTTGCCAATATAGCGGTGGCCAATGTGAATGTGACCCTTCCCGATATGGCCGATTCGTTTACGGTGAGTGAGGGGCTCGGTGGCATCGGCGGGGGTGGTAGTCTGCTCGGTGGCACCAGTGGTTCGATCGGCATGGGGGTTTCCAATGTCAGTGTTTTTGGGCTGAAGACGCGTGCGGAGCGTATCTTGTTTGTGATTGATACGAATCGTCAGATGGTGACTGATAAAAAAGGTGGCTTGAACAGCTACAAGGTGATCAAGGATGAAATCACCGACATGGTCGGCAATCTGTCGGCTGGCACGTTGTTTAATGTGATGCTGCACGACCGCAACAAGACCATGCTGTTTAAGTCGCAATTGGTGTCTGCCGGGGCAGATACCCACCAGCAGCTGATTCGATGGATTGCGCCGATCAATTCTGACGCCAATAATCCAGGCCTCGAAGGGGTGAGCGGAGCGTCGCGCCCCGCGTTACCGACACTTGCGGATGATCCGGTCAACGACGCCTTGCCGATTAGTTTTCGTGGCAACGACACTGCCTTTATTACCCAGACCGCCTTGGAGCAGGGCGTTGATGCGATCTTCTTTATTACCGGCTATCATCAGGGCTTCGAGGCGGTGCGTCGCCGCATGACTGAGAAAGAGCAGCAGGCCTGGGATAAAAAGATCAGTGATTCGAAATATATCAAACAGCTGGCCGCACATAAATTAGAGATTCCACAGATGGAGCAGCGTATTAAGGCCGAGCTGACAAAGCAAAATGCCGCCCGCGCCAAGAAGGGCATGCCGCCGCGTGTGCTCGATCGCCGTCATGGTGTATATACCGCATCGCTGGAGTTGGGCATGGAGTGGAAGGTGCGGCATCCCGGGCATACGCCCAATCCCGCAGTCGATCCCAAAGATGTGGCTAAATATTTTAAGCAGTTGAATCGGGTATTATATGAGGACAGGGATAAGCCGATTCCATCGCTCAATGTGGTGCTCTTTTTGGCGGAAGATGAGCTCTTCTCCAAGCAGGCTGAAAAGCAATTGAAAGACTACGTCCGCTTTTACCGTGGCAAGCACCGCATCATTCGTGGCGAGAAGGAAATTAAGAGCGCACGTAGTTCGAAGAATACGCGAAACTAGAATTGGAATCTGTTCGTAGCGCGGTGCTTTAAGCCCGCGTTTTCTTTGGCTGGGTGCTTGGGCTCTGTGTGCTAGCTGAAGGTTTCGACGAGCTCAACCGAGCACGGCGCACTACGGGCTTGTAGTATTGTATTGAATTGCTGGATACGAAAAGACCTCCACCGATGACTCGATGGAGGCCTAACCCTAATATAACCCTGATAACTCCCAATGGGAGATACCATTATAATTACCCTATAAAAAATACCCTATATATTTTTATATGAGATGGCTAATATATCAAAGTCGCTGAATGTATTCTAGCAGTATTCAATTTACTTGTAGGATGATTTATCCAATTTGGAGCCGTAGGTGGCTTTATTTGGGTGGCCAACCCGCCTGGAGTGGGTTCATCGGGTTGCATGAGCGGGCGGTCCTCTAAGGGAACTCGCCTACAACCCGGTTCCATTTCGAGTGAATATTCATTGATTTTCTGTGTGTGATTTTGCTGAGGTTGATGGTTGAGCGATCCTTTTATTTGGTTGGTTCCTACTGGTTTGAATTGTGTGAATGCTGTATAATCACGGGCATATCTACTATGCGAAAGCCGATCGAGCTCATGTCTAATGAAACTATGAATAATAAAAAAATCAAATTAGGTCTTTCGGGCGTGGGTGACTTTGCCGAGAAATGCTTTATCGAATTGTTTCAGAATCACCCGATGGTGGAGTCGTTGGCGATCGCAGATGTGGATGCCGAGCGGCTGGCACGCATCGCTGAGAAATTTGGTATCGATGTGTGTTACGACTCACATAGCGCACTTTGTGAGAGCGATGTGGATGCGGTGGCGATTTTTACCCAGCGGCATTTGCATGGGCCGATGTCCGTCGAGGCTTTGAAGTCTGGCAAGCATGTCTATTGCGCGGTGCCCGCAGCCTCTTCGGTCGCAGAGGTGGAAGAACTGGTTAAGACCGTCAATGAGACCGGCCTGATCTACATGATGGGGGAGACCAGTTATTATTATCCCTCGGCGCTCTACTGTCGTGAACAGTTTAAAAAAGGTAAGTTTGGTGACTTCGTTTATGGCGAGGGCGAGTATCGGCACGACATGAGTCACGGCTTCTACGAAGCGTATCAGAATTCCGGTGGGCCAAACTGGCAGCGTGTCGCCGGCGTGCCGCCGATGTATTACCCGACACATTCGACCAGTATGTTAATTTCCACGACCGGACAGTATTTGACGCAGGTGTCTTGCCTCGGCTACCGAGACAAGGTCGATGACAAGGTGTTTGGCGAAGGGCTCAACAATTGGGACAATCCGTTTAGTAATGAGACCGCGCTGTTTCGCACCTCGGGGGGCGGGATGTTTCGGGTGAATGAGTTTCGCCGGGTCGGGGATCTCACCGGCAACAGTGTGCGGATGTCGATGACCGGGACTGAAGGCACGTATCAGGAGCAGGGGGAACACACTTGCTTATGGACCAGCCTGGATGGTGAATCCGTGGACCTTACGGAGGAGTTGAAATGCGGTGAGCCGGATATCGATCCATCGGAAAAAGTTGGAAAAGGCATACAATATGATTTCTTTACGGGGGTGTCGAAATACCACCCGGTCGAGCAGATTCCGAAGGAGTTCTTCGGATTGACCAACGGGCATTACGGTTCGCACCATTTCTTGGTGGATGATTTCTGCCGCTCGGTGATTGAAAATAAACTCGCGCCGAACCACGTCTGGGCGGCGGCTCGCTATACCGTGCCAGGCTTGGTGGCACATGCGTCCGCCATGCAAGAAGGCGCACTGATGGCCATCCCGGACTTCGGAGATCCCGGTGCGCAGTGGCAGTATTTATTTGAAGACTAAGCGGTCGTTTCGGTTTGGTTGCCTCGTGATTTCTATTGGTTGAATACTGCTAGAATTGTAGCGCATAATACGATACTCTAGCGTCCTATTTTATCATGAGAAAACCTGCCATTTTTATCCTCATCGTTGCGAGCCTCAGTGTGTTTGTTGCTTGTCAGCCAGAGAAGACAGCGTCTGTGGAGCCGCCAGTCCCTGTTGATCAGTCGCAAGATTTGCCGATTGTCGAGCCGACTGCACCGGTCGTGGTCGAGTCTGTGGTTGAGGGGGTGCCCGAAGCGCCACGTCCGTCTTATACGCCCCAGGCAATGCGTCGTCTCACAGATGTGCAGGGGCGCCCGATGCAGGGGCGGGTGATCGCTGCCAATGAAGATCAGGTGCGGGTTCAGCGTGCGGATGGGGCATTTTTTACGGTTGAGTTGACTACGCTCTCTGAGGCGGATCAGGGGCATATCGGTGACTTACAAAATTTGCCTGAGCTGGATGCTGCTGGTATCGTGCGCTTTACGGTTGGTGACTTTGGCGCCGTGGCGGACGGCGTGACCGATGATGGCACTGCGATTCGCGCAGCGCTGGCGGCCGCGATTGAGAGTGGGCCGGGCTCGATGGTGGTGTTCGAGCCGAAGTCTTACCGTATGTTGCGTTATCCTGAGGCCTCGGCACATATCATGCTCGAGGGGGTGAGCGGCATTACGTTGGAGGGCAATGGCGCGACGATTATCGGCACGCCTTACAACGGCTTTTTATCGGTCAGCCAGTGTGAGCAAATCACGATGCGCGGGTTTGTTTTCGATAGCGACCCGCTGAGTTTTACGCAGGGCGATATTGTTAAAGCCGATCCTGTCACAGGGGAACTGTGGCTGAGATTGCACCCTAGTTATGCGAACCCAGTTGAATTGACTGAACAGCGTGGCAAAAAGTCCTGGTCTCGGGTGGGGTTCACTATCGAGCCCGATCAGCGTAAGCTCAAGCCGGGGCCGATCGATTTTATTAAAGCCATGACGGAAGAGAATCGTGCCGAGGGCTTGCTGCACGTAAAGCTGGAAGCCGATAGTTTTTCGCATATCAACGCCGGCGATCGCTTTGTGTTTGGACTGCATTACGGTGGTCACGGGGCGAATATTGATGTGCGTGAAAGTTCCGATGTATTACTGGAAGACTACACCATCTATGCTGCGAAATATGGCATGAATCATACGCTCACCGACAATCGTGGCCGAGTGCGTGTGAATGGCGCAAAAATTACCTACAAGCCGGACAGTGATCGTGCCATTGTCAATATTAAGGATGGCTTCCATGTGAAGCACAACGCCATCGGCCCGATCATTGAGAACTGCTTGATCGAAGGGATCATGGACGACGCGATCAATATCTCGGTGTGCCCGTATTGGGTGAAAAAAGACTTGGGGGAGAATCGTTACCTAGTTGCTGAAGTTGCTTTCTCGCCCCGCAAAGGGGACCGATTGATGGCTTATACGCCCAAGACAGGGAAGGTGACACAGGAGCTCAAGGTGCTCAGTGTGGAGGCGCAAACACCGCCCAAGGGGCATCGAGGTAAGTGGAATGTCATACAACTCGATCAGCCTATCCCCGGGCTCTCCTTGCACACGATCCATGATCTCTTTCCTGGTGGACATGACCGCCTGCCGTTCACCGGGTTGTATAATCTGGATGCCTGCGGCAAGGATTTCATCGTGCGCAATAATACCTTTCTGGAGCAGCGGCGCTATGCCTTGCTGGCACGTGGTGTCGG
>JAQXBA010000022.1 GCA_029252625.1 Opitutia bacterium
CCGAATCTTCAGAAACCATAATGAGGACTTTCTTCCATGCTTTGGGGATCTTTAATTGGGGCGCAGTCTCCGGCACAGGTTGGTCGTCCGGTAATTGCTTCGATACAAATTTAAGAACAATATCTCCAGAAGGGATTTCAAACGAATCCGAGAAATGATGCCGACTAAATTCAACGACTTGAGATCCTCCACTTTGATCGTAAGCAACCGCAGTTTTCGGCGCAGTCTTCGATGCACCATAATACATGATACGTGCCACACGCTCAGCAGACACTGAGGATGTGATCAGTAGGACGACACTGAGCAAAGCAGTCGTTAACAGTAATGTTCGTAGATTCAAAATATAGCACTCTCCTTGATTAAACTTCATCCGCTGCCAACCAACGGAAAGAAACGATGACAAAACGACGACCGAAACGCTTGTTGATCTCTGATGTGAGTGTTGACTCACTGGGAAGCGTGATCGCCTCGTCATTGATCGAATCGACGTAATCCGCCCGTCGTTGCAAGACGGCTTCGCACCACGCTCCCGCTTTGGCATCGCCTGTCAGCGGATCTTTACATTCGCCGTAAGCGCGAATGACAAAGGTATCGTCTCGTGCGGACAGTATCGGTGCAATGGGGCTTAAGACATCTGCTTGGCGCATCCAGCCTGGGAACCCATAGGCGAGGTTCCCTTCAGCCGCCTCCTCAAAAGGATAAGTCACGCCATCTGGAATAGTCACTGTTCCTGTAAAGTAGCTCTGAATTCCTGAGAAAGGATTCTCCGAAGCGCCCGCTCCCCGACTGGCAAGCTCATTTAGAGCCGCCTCGACCGCCCCACTCCGCGCCAGTGATCGATCAGACGACAGTCTTCGATTCATAAATTCAGACAGCGAAAGAAACGGACCACGCGCCTTGACCTGCTCCACAATTTCGGTGGCCAGTGCGCGCACTTGCGCATCGCTCAAGCGTTGATGCCTGCCGATTTTTTGGATATCCGAATCTGGATTCGCCTTCGGATATCCAGCAAGCGATGTTCGACTGACAGGGCTACCTGAAGCGTCAGCGCTCTTCTCCAATTTTACGCTCCAATTGTTCTCCAAGTCGACTGAGTTGTAAGGCACATCGTCTCCGTCCGCATGTTTTAATAACGCTGTCCATGCTGCGACCGAAGTCGAATTGATATTGAACATACCATCCACCTCCAACTTTGAAGCCACGCTGTGCCAAGACGTTGAATCGTCGATCAAGTCACTCGCTGCGGTGCTTGCCGCTGCGACTGACAGTGGCTCTGCGGCAACGTAGGCGCTATTGGGCAATGGCTCGAGACCAGAGACGAACGCTTCATAGATTTGCTCAACACTGCGCACCTCCGCACTTGAAAAAGGAGCGGTCTTAGGAGCAATCGAAGACACAAACCAATCATCGTAGAGTAGATGATTGGAGATATAGCTATGATCCAAGGAGGTTGCAGTCGATTCACTCAGCATTCCACTGATGGCCACGTTATCGGGGTCGATCAAATAACTCGCGAGGCTGTTACCAATCGGGTGGGCCGTGTAAGGTGGCCGTGGATTATTATAATTAATATCAAAGTGCTGAAGTTCTCCGAGCGAACGAAGCGGCCGAGTGGGTATCTCTGCGACGGCTAAATGCGACAGTCCTAGTCCGGTCTTAAAACTCGTGCCGATCAAACTCGATCCTTCAGGGCCCTCCTGAGGCAATTCGTCCGAATTAACATCATGGGCCGCATAGAATAACCATTCGAATGGATACGCCTCTGGGTATTCGAGTTCCCCCCCGCCACCCACGGCAGCTTGATTACTAGAAAGACGAAGTATTGGTTTCGTATGTGCATACCCCAAAGCGTCATTTGAACGCTCGAAAATTCCGCGCATCTGCATCACCGCAATAAAAAACGGCGAATTCTGTTTGCCGTCTACATCAGGTGCGACGTACTGAATCTTCTGGCTTATGTTGGTCATTTCTAAATCTTCTGGCAGAAATCTAGCGACCGCACTCGGATCAATCGTCGTGCCATGACTCACATCCATCGGCGAATTAGTGCTATCTCCTTTTAATAGAAATCCTGCCTCAGCAAACTCCTCCAACTCCACCCGGAAAGATGCTCCTGAACTGTAGCTATCATTACTTAACTTATATTCATAACCCGTATCAGTCCGATAACCTGATTTATATCTCGAGACATTGCTCCCATAATCTCTATCCATACTATAAAATCGCGTCTCACCGGGCTTCCAGGTGGTCAAATCCTTTTTGATCGCAAAGAACAACAAATTACTACCCGCCAGATCCGGCAATGTTTGAAAATTTGGGTCAAGCCGCGTACCATCGACACTAAAACGGAACTTATAAGGAATCGGATTCAATAACTTCATTTGAATACCTGCATTAAAGCCATCCAGTGCCACACTATGTGGATTCCAGACAGTGAGCACTGGGCTGACACTTAAATACGGCACATACTTCGACGAACCATCAGGGTCATCAGGGTCTGGGACTTCCCTGGATGAAAATGAAAAGATCCAATGTATGCGCGTGATTAATAATGAACGCGAACACTCGTCACGTGCAGGCAGGCTATCACTTGGAAACAATACCTGACCACTCGCATCTCCTGAAAGAATCTTTTTATATTGAGTCGAAAAATCGACTAAAGCATCCCAACTGGTTGAAGCGCCACCATTAATCTCTTGAGATTGAGGTCCTGGGAATTTACTCTCAACTGCCCAAGGATAGATGAGTGCTCCATCACTGGCGACATCATCGCCTCCCTTTCTAACTGCGGTCTGCACTCCAGGCTGCAAGGTAAACATCGGCAAGCCTTTGGGGTCAAAATCTTCCGTCGACACATCGGCCCACTGCTCACTCAGCAGCGACAGATCTCGACGCCATCCGCCGGTCGCGGTGTTCGTTAACAAGCCGCGTGAATAGTTCGTGAGGTCGTGAAAATACTCTTTCGAGGCCGGCAACTCATTAGTGCCTCGGCTAGAGAGCTGATCTAAACTAGCGCGACTAGCGACGCGATCCAACTCATTCGATTCAGTAATATCAAACACGCTGGTATCTGGACGCGTCGAACTTGTCAGACGCTCCGCCCAACCAAGGACGTCTGTAGGCACAGTTGGCTGACTGAGCGAAGACTTGGTATTTTCGCCACTGATCCACCATGCAATGGCGGCACTGCCATCTGCCAACGCAGTCGGCTCCAAGTGCACCTCATTGGCGGTCGCGTAGGCCGCATCATCGGTTCCCACACTCCCCTTGCCCACCAGCGGCACCGTCCGTCCAGGCACTTCCTCGATGGCGGGTGTTGCATCCGCGCTCAGAGAACCTGCTGGTGTGATGAACTCGTCATGCGCAGTCGAGACCAGCCATGATAAAAAACGTCCAGAACCCGACGAGCTGACATCCAGATCAAAATCCCCGGTCACTAACTTTGAGTCGTAATCGGGTGCGATTGGGAAGCCATTCGCCTGATGGTCAAGCCCCTCCCACGAGCGCCAAACACCAGTTAATTGCTTCGGTCCATTGACCGAGTCGACCGCTTCCGCAGACGCCGTGACGCGTTGATCCAAGCCTGCGGTTGCTTGCAATTTGCCGATCGCAATATTCAGACTGAGTAAAGCCGCTTGCTCCGCTTGCAGCTGATCCACATGAATCGCCGCACTCTGACTCTCCACCTGAACCAAGGTCGTAATACTGAGCAGCAGCAGGAGCACGAAAGCCATGAGGCTCAGTGCGATAACCAGCGCGAAGCCGCCCGAAGGCTCCTGCTTGCGTGATAAAGAGGACGGGGGCATTTAAAATTGGGATGACGCGAGTTTGAGAGACCGCACCAGTCGCATATGACATTACTAGTTAAAATCGATCCAATTGTAGCACCACTATAGCAGAACTAAGCAAAATGGGTATCACGCGTTTGCGTGATGCGCTTACGTCCGCATGCGCTCTCGGATCATGGCGAGATGCTGCTTAATCTTGAGCATCCACCCCAGCCCAAGTCGCTCTTCTTTGGCAAAGCGCTCGAAGGCGCCGACACCTGCCGCGACTTGATCTAGAACGGCGGTAATCTCACGCGACTTAAAGTTAAATATAATTCACATAAAACAGCATAAAGCCAACTTAGTGTAAATATATTTAATTTAACGGAATCCAAAAAACTGGCTCATTCGTGATGCGGCAGATCGTTAATCCATTCGATCATCAAGTCGGCATACACATCCTTTGTCTTACGGATTGCGGGTTTGCCGTTAAGTATCGCAGGGCCATGTATACCGCCTTCGACGAGGACTAATTTCGTGGGCACTCCACTCTATTTGCAAGCGTCATGGTAGCGCTTCGAATTCGCGGGTTTTACAGCGTTGTCAGCCGTCCCGTGCACCAGAAATACGGGCGGCGTCTGCGGATTCACCTGCTCATCGTTGGAAAGCTTGGCGACTAATGCTGCAGAAGGATTCGCGCCGAGCAGATTTCGGCGACTGCCAGCATGCGTCAGTTCTTTCCTCATAGAAATCACGGGGTAGATCAGACAGCTGAAATCGGGACGCGCACTGACTTGATCGATCGCATCAATCGGCTCATATCCAAACGGCTCATCGTAATGCACGCTCAAGGTCGATGCTTCATGCCCTCCGGCAGAGAACCCCATGACGCCGATTTTATTTGCATCCACACCAAACTCTTTGGCTCGACTACGGACGATGCGCAGCGCGCGTTGCGCATCCCACAGGGGAATGGGATGATTGAAAGGGCTACAGCGATAGCTGACCATAAAAACAGCGATACCATGATCATTCAGAAACTGTTGCATCGGCATCCCCTCGGATTTGATGCAAACCGCGCCATAAGCACCGCCACAGAAAATCACCATCGCAACACCACTCCCCTGACCTTCGGCTGGCAGAGTGACATCGATTGCAGGCACGCGAATATTTCTACGATTACCTTGAGGCACCTCATACGTAGCTTGCCTGATCGCGGTCGCTGTGGTGAGTGCTTGTTCGGCGTCTCCCTCCTGGGCTCCAGGAGGGGTTTCCGGCCACAGTAGAATCGTCTGAATTTTAGCCTCACTGGCAAAGATGCTTGCGGTCAATAATACGAAGCAAAGCGTGAGTCGTTTGTGAATCCTCATTCGTTATTTCCTGTGTGTGGTAATGAAGGTAATCGACTCAGCACTCAACAAACGCACCGTGCCGAGCAGGCCGGATTCCATTAGCGCATTCTGAACCCCGGCAACATCAGCCTGCATACACCACAGTGTCGCCAACAAATTGATCCATTTTCATCTTTATCAAGGCCTATAGTACTTACATTATTTCTTCGGCCAAACGTTGACGGATACCTTGCCGGACAACTCGCTGCGGAAGGGACCGGGCGCGGGGTTTTTCGCATCGCGTTTTCCGCCGAAGTAGTCGGTGTCGATTCGATACAGCCTGCCGTCGCGGTTTTCAAAAGGAGCGTCCGGAATGGTTGCTTTGCCAAGTCGCTCCGTTGTAACCAGAGCGCGTTGAGTATTTTGATGCCAAGCCGGATCGACATTCATCTCCAGCCACCAGCCGTCGGCCTTTTCCTTCAGCTTAATGCCCGGATCAAACGCATTCGCAGCAACCGCATCTGGTTCCTGTCTCAAAGGCTTGGAGCTGGAAAGATAGACATTACCGGCCGCTTTGATGGCATAATTATTCGCGTCGTATTCCGACAGGAATTTCGCCCCACCAAGCAGGTTGTTGAAATAACGATCATCGTTTTGGTCGATTGTAATCCCCGATATTTTATCCTCCAGTGTCAGGGCACCTTTGGGGCCGATCGGTTGGGTGCTGTGCGGTTTAAAGTACGGTGTATGGCGGCGAAGAAGATCCGTCCAGATGGTCAGCTTACCCCGCCAAAGGTTATGCGCAAAAGCTCCCCCGCCGCTGGCATCGAGCAATCCACTTTTCTGAGACAGGAAGAGGTTGTTGTCGATCAGCATCGGTCCATGGTTCATTTCAACCATGAGGTCGTTACTGTTATCGTGCAGCAGGTTACCAGTCACCCGCGCGCCCTGGCTCATCCAGTCGAGCCAGATGCCGCCCCAGTGCTCGCAATTGTAAACATGGTTGCCGGCAATCACCACATCCACCGCGCCGTGTAGTTTGATTCCGGCCGTTTCGCAGCCTCCGTACTTATGGTTTTTGCGGATCTCATGAATCTCGTTACCGCTAATAGTTGAAAACGCCGGGCCCAGACTTCCGACAATGCCCGCCTGCCCGCAATGCAGGATATGATTGTTATGCACGAGGTGACTTCCGATCGTCTCCTTGTTCCACCCTTTCTTCAGTCCGAGGCGGATCGAACGGTAATAATTGTGAGTATTATCGAACTCGTCGCCGTGCTTGCCGAGCGTGATGCCTGTACAGGTGGAATAGCGGACCGTATTGTCCTCGATGATCCAGCCCTTCGACCAGTTTACGCCGATCAGCCCGATCTGCTCCGCTGTCGGCGGCGACCACGGCGTGGCGGCCTGCTCCAGCGTGAAGCCGCGCACGGTAATGTAATTGCGGCCGGTTTGCTCCGGATAAAATACCGACTGACGCACGTTGATTTCCACCAGCTCTTCGTTCGGGTTCTTATCTTTAAACTGCGCCCAGATCGTCGTGCTGTTTTCATCCACCTCGCCAAACCAATAACCGGCATCCGATTCTGATACCGGAGGTAACGGCCGCGCCTTAAATACCAGCACAATGGTCTGCATACCTGAAAGGGATTGATTAAGATTGGCATTAAATACCTGAAAATGCGTCCATTCCGCCGTGAGACCGGCGTTCAGCGTCCCGAGCAGCTCGCCCCCTGCACTGTCTTTCCGGATTTCCACCCGGCCGCCACCAGTCGGAGATCCCGTACTGAGGCTCAGCTTTTTCACCTTATCCTTTCCGAAATCCAGGTCATAGCTTAGCCAGTCCCCGTCCTTAAGCGGACCGAGACACCGTTTGTCCTTCGAAACCTCCACCACGGGAATGTCCCGGCTTCGGGAACATGCATCGACCGCACTCACCGTCTTAACGCCCGGCACTCTCAAAAACTCAACATTCATCAGCTCAGAGCCCACTTCATTCGCATCGGCTCCGCCTAAAACGGCCGACTTGCGCGGGGCCTCTTTCAGCCAATGCCCGTTCAAATACACCGCACCAGTGTGATACGGCTGACTAGCCT
>JAQXBA010000060.1 GCA_029252625.1 Opitutia bacterium
TGGGACTACTGCAAGCCGCAGCTCGACAATTCGGACCAACTACGCATCGACCAAGGCCGCCACCCCGTGGTCGAACAAATGCTACGAGACGAACGCCTCGGCCTTGCTGGCGCGCATGCCTTCGTACCCAACGACACCAGTCTATCCAGTTCAGGCATCGATGTCGACACCCCACAAATTGCACTGATCACCGGGCCCAACATGGCCGGTAAATCGACTTACATCCGCCAGATCGCGCTCATTGTACTGATGGCACAAACCGGTGCATGGGTGCCCGCAAAGAACTGTCAAATCGGTCTCGTCGACCGGATCTTTTCCCGTGTCGGTGCCAGCGACGAACTCGCCCGCGGCAACTCGACCTTCATGGTCGAGATGAATGAGACCGCCAACATTCTCAACAACGCCACCCCGCGCAGCCTCGTCATCCTCGACGAAATCGGCCGCGGCACCAGCACCTACGACGGCCTCTCTATCGCATGGGCGGTGATCGAGCACTTACATCCGAAGGACGCCGAAGGCCCGCGCACCCTGTTTGCCACGCATTATCACGAACTCACGCAACTCGCTAAAACACAGGCCCGCCTGGAGAACTACTCTGTGGCAGTCAAAGAGTGGAACGACGAAATCATCTTCGTCCGCCAAGTCATCAAAGGCGCGGCCGATCGTTCGTATGGTATCCAAGTCGCCCGTCTAGCTGGCCTGCCAACCACAGTGATCGACCGCGCCAAGACAATTCTCGAACGCCTCGAAGCCGACGACTCCTCGCATAATTTGCTGCGCAAGCGCATGAAAAAGGAACAATCCGGCGCAAACACCGACCACGAAGACGATCAACTGGCGTTGTTCTAAAAAGCAAAGGAGTGAGGGCGATGCGCCCTCGTATAGATTAGATCAACGTGGGCGGGTCGCCCACGCTGCTATGCCAATTGTTGTGGAACGAGCTTCCCGCAGGGAGCTGGTTAGCGGCACCCCAAGCACGCTCCACACCACTGAGCGGAAAGCCACTGCTACTGGTGCTGCTCACTCGGCTTCCCAACCACACCGATAAAGAAATAGGCCAATGGAATCAGCGTGAAAGCGGCTAACACCCACCAGAAACCAGACCAGCTACTGAGCTCATCGGTCACTTGGTGTTGGTAGACTACTTCGCAAAAGAAACTACCGACGATGCCTGCCACACTGCCGACCAGCAACTGGTAGAGCGCTTGAGCCTGACCGCGCATGGTGTCTGGCACGCGCTTATCGAGAAAGATTCGTCCGGCCACCATCATAAAAGTGTAAATCGGCCCATGCAGCGCGATCCCCAACCAAATCACCGCCAGCAGACCCCACTCACCTGCCAATGCAAACAATGCAAACCGCGCGATCCCCAAGACCAGGCCGACTATCAGGAACCAGCGAATACGAAAACGCCCAGCGACCACGCTGAGAAAAAGCATCGAGCCGATTTCAACCACCTGGCCCAGTGTCATTTGAGCGGTCGGATGCAGGCTACCGAACTCCTTCAACATCGCCGGCACCAACATATAAAAAGACACGCAAGGAATCGCAAATAAGGCAGACGCTAGGTAAAAAACTCGCAACTCGCGAACTTTGAGCAGCTTAAACGCAGTCAGTCCCAAGGCCGCTTTCCACCCACGACTCACATGGTCCGTCGGCGGCGTCGCTGGCAATGAAAAGCAGAGAAAGCCCATGAAAAATCGGATATAAGCAGCCAATTGGCCCGTCTCTGCTGACTGATCCAGCGCGCACCAACTAATAATCCAACCGCCTGCCATCCAACCGATCGTTCCACCCATTGCATACAGCGGAAAGCTCTTTGCCGCATTCGGCAGATTCACCAGCTTAATCTTGGTGATCAGTGCAAACATGGGTCCCGAGATCAGCGCATTACAGCCCTGAAAGAACAAATACCAGCCTGGGTGCCAGCCATGCTCCAATGCGAAAAAACCCAGCCACAAAAAGAACGCCCCAAAGATCCCCAAAGCCCCCAACAACTTCTCCGCATTCATCTTTCGATCAGACAGCGCACCAAACACCAATGCTGAGAACATCGCACATAGGGGCGTCAATGCCATTGCATACGGCAACACCCACCGTGCTCCCTGCGCCTCTAGAATATTTGGCAATGACGGCACCCACATCCCGGGCGGGATGAACATCAAGAACATCACCACCCACATCATGTATCGGCGTTGATTGGCGGTCATTTTCATCAGTGCTGAAAATTGCTAGCCAGCCATTCTCAAAGCGCAAGCGATGAATCACGGAAAATCCCGTCCACCTAGCCGCCGCACGAACATCGGGACGATGTCTCTCCAAAAAATACAATAGGAACGCCCCCTACACGATGGAGGGAACCCGCCCCCGGCGTCCACCTGAGCGAACCGTTTTTTTATAAAAGGATTTGCTCACGCCGAATAATAGTGAACATAATTACACTTAAATTAATTTATACAGTCCGAATTCTGACTCTTCACACTCCGCCCTCCTCTCATGAGCCTGCGCTATCTATTTATCGACTTCGACAGCTTTTTCGCCTCTGTCGAACAGCAATTTCAACGGCATCTACGCGGCAAACCCGTCGGGATCGTTCCGTCACTAGGTGTTGACACTACTTGTTGCCTCGCCGCTAGCTACGAGGCCAAAGCGCGTGGGGTTAAGACCGGCACACCGGTGCGCGAAGCCCGTTATCTCTGCCCCGGCATTCAGTTTGTACAGACCAACAACACGCGCTACATCCAGACGCACAAAAAGATACACCAGATCATCCACGAAATCATTTATGTCGATGCCGTGCTCTCGATTGACGAAATGTTTGGCCGCCTGCCGCCGCACTGGCAACCGCCCGAAGTCGCGCGCGCCAAAGCCCTCGAAATCAAAGCCGCATTAAAAGCCCAAATCGGCCCCTACATCGGCGCCTCCATCGGCCTCGCTCCCAATCGCTTCCTCGCCAAACTCGCCAGTAAGCTCGAAAAGCCTGATGGCCTCACCACCCTCGATTTCGACGAATTACCCGACAAGCTCTACCGCTTTGAGCTCGAAGACATCACTGGCATCGGTCGGCGCATGCAAGAGCGCCTACGCATCGCCCGCATTACCACGATGGAACAACTGTGCGATGCCCCACGCCACACGCTCCACCGCATCTGGCGCTCGGTCGACGGCGATCGCATGTGGTATGCCCTGCGCGGGATCGAGATGCCCCTAGCCAAGACCACCCGCAAGAGTCTCGGGCACTCCCATGTGCTGCCACCTCGGCTGCGCAGCTTTCATGGGGCGCACGCTACCCTGCACCGCATGTTACAAAAAGCCTGCCGCCGCCTCCGCGCAATGGACAGTTTTGCCGATCGCCTCCACGTGCAGGTGACGTTCGGCTTCGAATTCGGCTGGCAAGCCGAGGCGCAGTGCTTCGCGACGCAAGACAATGTCACCTTAGGGAGACTTTTAAACGATCTCTGGGCACAGCACCCCGAGGATCTACCCGAACCCACCAAAGTCGGCATCACCTTCACGCATCTCGTGCACGCCGACAGCCACACGCCATCGCTGTTTGCCGAGGACAACGACCCGCGCCGCATGCAGCTGCAACACGCGATGGATACGATCAACAAAGCACACGGCGGGCGCAGCCTTTACTACGCGGATGCCCTCGAAGCCCAACGCTCCACCGAAGCCGCGCCGATGCGCATATCCTTCAACCACATCCCGGATCTGGAAGTGGAGGGTGAGTAGAAGCGACATCGTTTGGGCCATGACCTGAATAGCACCCAGACTGAATGCCACGAATCGCGGAATAAATCCGCTCGCTACAGGTATTTGTAACGACTGACTTTATGTCAGGAGTTTCTGTCCTCGACTAAGATGCGTTGCGAGACGCACCTGCGCCACCCCAACTCCAGCTCTGCTACATCACATCCAGATCGACCAGAATCTCGCGGGGGCTGGAGCCGTTTTCGGGGCCGACGATACCACGGTCTTCGAGCACTTCCATCAGGCGGGCCGCGCGGTTGTAGCCTATACGTAGACGACGTTGCAGCATCGAAGTGGAGGCGCGCTTGGTACTGCGTAGCACGTCGATCGCGTCGGGCAGTAGCTCATCGGCTTCTTCGCCACCATCGATGCCAGTTGCGCCATCGTCGCCACCCGCATCAATTTGCTGCTGCACTTCTTGAGCAATTTGCGGTGGATCGTTGTTCTCCTTGAGGAATTCGACAATCGCTTCGATCTCATCATCCGAGACGAACGCACCTTGCGCACGGACCAGGCTGGAGGTACCCGGTGGGATAAAAAGCATGTCCCCCTTACCGATCAGCGCCTCCGCACCGCCACCATCGAGAATCGTGCGGCTATCAATCTTGGAAGCCACCTTGAAGGAAATACGACTGGGCAAATTGGCCTTAATTACGCCGGTGACAACATTCACTGAGGGACGTTGCGTTGCTAGAACTAAGTGAATCCCAGCGGCACGTGCGAGCTGCGCGATGCGGGCGATACAGGTCTCGATGTCGGCTGGCGCAACCATCATCAGGTCGGCGAGCTCGTCGATAATACAGACGATATAAGGCAGCTTTTTCTTCGGCACCTCAAACGCATCGTCATCGCGAGGCACTTCCATGTTACTCACGGCAGCGCGCTCTTCCGGAGTCATGTCGGCATCCATGGCCTCTGCCTTGGCTTGCTCCTCCTTGTCCTTCATCAGCTTGGCATTGAAGCCTGCGATATTGCGGACATTGGTCTTGGCAAAGATCTGGTAGCGATGCTCCATCTCAGCGATCAACCACTTAAGTGCGCCTGGCACCTTCTTGGCCTCAGTCACCACTGGGATCAACATATGCGGCAGCGCGTTATACATCTGCATTTCGACCACCTTCGGATCGACCATGATGAAGCGTAGGTCATCTGGACCAGAGTGGTAGAGCAGCGATGCAATAATCGCGTTAATACAGACCGTTTTACCGGAACCAGTGGAACCGGCAATCAGTACGTGGGGCATCTTGGTGAGATCCATCACCATTGGTTTACCGGTCACATCCTTACCCAGCACCACGGGGATTTCCGCATTGGCTTCCGCCCAAGCTCTGGATTCGACGATGTCGCGCATGCAGACCGCCTCAGATATCTTATTGGGAACCTCGATCCCGACCGTGCCTTTCCCGGGAACTGGCGCTAGAATACGTACCGACATGGCTTGCAGGCCAAGCGCGATATTTTTGTCTAGATTGACGATCTTCTCAACCCGAACGCCTGGCGCGGGCTTCACCTCGTAGCGTGTAATCACTGGGCCTGTGTGGATTTCGCCGGGAATGACTTTTACGCCGAACTCGTCGAGCGTGCGCACCAGTGCTTGCATAGTCCCCGCATGATCTTCGTCACTAATAGTGCCAGCAACTTGCGGCTCGGCCAATAAGCTAAGCGGCGGAAAGACATAGTCGCCGCGGCGCTCTGGTATACTGGCGACGGTTTTTTCTGTCTTCTCTTCTGCAACGACCTTGATCATCGCAGGGTCAAACTTCGGCTTTGGAAGCTCAGCCGGTTCGGTCGGTTCGATCGGCGACTCGGGCTCTTCCAGCAATGCCTTGACCGGTTTGGCCGGCGATTTCTTGTTGGCCACTTCGCGCTTCAAGCCAGCAGGTGAAGTGATCGAAGCGGGCAGCAATGACGGTCGACGATCATCGTCCGCAATCTCCTCTTCGGCCTCTGTCAGCGCTGCTTGAGATTTTTTGCCGGCTTTGACAGCGGCTCGGTCCGCCTTGGACTGTGCCTTGGCAGCCACCACCTCTGCTTTTGCGAGGCGCTTGGCCTCGCCACGTTCCGCCCGCAGGGCTATTCGCTCTTCCTTCGACGCGGCGCGCTCGGCAAGGAAGCCGTTATATACGTTTTGCATATAATCAAGAAAACGACCGAGGTTGTCGGTAAATACAATCACCGAGCCGATCACGAATCCCATCAACAGGACCAAGAAACTGCCAAAGGGCCCGATGAATGGCTGCAAAACCACCGGCGCAATCAGCTCTCCGATGACGCCGCCAAAACCATTGGATAATTGATTCTCGAACACACCGCCTTGAGCTTGCCCCACATCCCCCATCATTGCTGCCAAGCCAGACGCACAAATCAACGAGCCCAAAGCAACCAAGGCTGTTGTTAAGCGCTTACGCGGATCTTGCTGAATCAAGAAACGCACACCCATCCAAAGCAAATAGAGCGGGAACAGCCAAACCGAGACACCGAAATAATGAAACCCATGGAAACCCAGAAAGCTTCCGAATTGACCAACCAAATTGATGTCTGTCGGCGGATCCGCATGATATTGGCCTGAATTGTAATCAAACACAGCAACAAACACCAACGCTGCTAATGTAAAAAAAAGGATTGCCCACACTGGCCGCGATCCAATTTTCCGCGGTTGCGAGACGACTTTCTTTCGCGCGATTTTTTTCTTCGGTTTTCTGGCCATGAAATGTTTTTTTTATACGTTGCTTTAAATCGAAAAAGAATTCGATTGAGTAATCGCAACCTGAACAAACTCAAACATAGAACAGAAAAATGCAACTCCTAGAATTCACACCTTTATATATGGAACGCGTTTGGGGCGGTCGTGGCCTCGAAGCAAAACTGGGCCGCACGCTCCCCGATGGACAAGTCATCGGCGAAAGTTGGGAAATCGTCGATCGACCGGACGCGCAATCCGTGGTCGCCTCTGGGGCACTCGCGGGGCAAACGATGCGCGAGTTGCTAGAAAGTTCAGCCGCTGACATCCTCGGCCCTGGCAGCGATCCGGCCAAGCCTTTCCCGATCCTCGTTAAATGGCTTGATTGCCAAGATCGCCTCAGCCTGCAAGTGCACCCGCCCGCCGCGATCGCAGACTCGCTCGGCGGCGAGCCAAAAACTGAAAATTGGTATGTCGCCGATGCCAATACTGATGCCTCGCTCATTGTCGGCCTGAAGCAAGGCGTCTCGCGCGAACAATTTGAGACTGCCCTCGCCAACAATCAGGCCGAGGACTGCGTGCACCGCTTCCCAGTGCAAGCCGGCGACTCAATTCTAGTCGAGAGCGGACGCATGCATGCTATCGACGCGGGCAACCTGATTCTTGAGATCCAGCAAAACTCCGACACCACTTACCGCGTCTACGACTGGGGACGCGTCGGACTGGACGGCGCACCACGGCAACTGCACATTGAGGAGTCGTTAAAATCGATTGACTTTAACGACTTTGAACCAGACCCGTTAACCATCATTCCGGGCGAACAAGTGTTGGCCGATTGCAGCGAATTTCGCATTCGCAAGCTGGAATTACAGCCTGGCGACAGCGCCATCGAACTACCTGCTGGCGAGCAGGCACGCCTGATTCACATTGTCACCGGCACCGTTAAAGATGAAATCTCCGGCCAGACGTTCGCGGCGGGCTCGAACACCCTGCAGCCCCACATTACCGGCACTCAGCTCGTCGCTGAATCAGCCAGCACAGTGCTAATCACCGATCAGTTCTAGTGGCAGGCAATACGATTTGAGTTGTCGGGCATCGTCTAAGTGCATGCCTGTGCTAACAGGCATCGCAAAGACAATTTAAACCCTTTTTGTCGGTCTAAACTGCGTTCTTGATATCTGCGTAGGAATCGACACACTGCCGCGCTCAAACTTAAACAGACCGGCCTCTTAGTGATCTACCAGAGCCAACACTTTACGAAAATGACCGACAAAAACACAGACACATCCGAAGAACTCGACGAAAACACTGAAGCCGTAGCTGCTGAAGTCGTCGAGGAAACAGCCACAGAAGCTGAAACAACTGCAGTCGAAGCGACGCCTCTTGAGAAAGCCGAAGCCGAAGCGCTGGAAATGAAATCTCGGTGGTTACGCTCAGTCGCGGACATGGAAAATTACCGTAAACGAATTGGCCGCGAGAAGCAGGACATCATCCGCAGCGCGGGAGCCAGCGTGGTCGAATCGCTTTTGCCAGTGCTCGATAACATGAAGCTCGGCTTGCAGGCTGCTGAAAATCATCCAGAGGCCAAAGATGTCACCATCGGCTTCAAAATGGTCGATGATCAACTCAAGCGGGCCCTCAACGAACAAGGTCTCGAAGAGCTCATTCCAGACGGCGAAGCATTCGACCCGAATTTTCACGAATGTATTTCACATCAGTCATCGAGCGAGATCAAGGAAGACATCGTTATCCAAACAGTCCGTGCAGGTTACCGCCTGAATGACCGATTGATTCGCGCCGCGAGCGTGATTGTTTCGAGCGGCCCTGAAGAAGCATAACTCTTTCTAGACCAATATGGCACAAGCAGATCTATACGAAACCCTCGGCGTCGCACGCGATGCGACCAGCGATGAACTAAAGAAGGCCTATCGCAAGTTGGCAGTCAAATATCATCCAGACAAAAACCCTGGTGATGCCGCTGCAGAAGCGAAGTTTAAGCAAATCTCCTCTGCTTACGATAATCTCAAAGACCCCGAGAAACGGGCGGCCTACGATCGTTACGGACATGCCGCCTTCCAAGGTGGCATGGGCGGGGGGGGCGGAGGAGCTGGCCATGATCCCTTCGACATGTTCCGCGAAGCCTTCGGTGGGCGCGGTGGTGGCGGTGGTGGCGGAATCTTCGATGAATTTTTCGGTGGCGGTGGCGGCGGTGGCCAGTCCCCTGGCGGTGCTGCTCACGGATCCGACCTGCGCTACGATCTTGAAATCACACTCGAAGAAGCCGTTAAAGGCTGCGAAAAAGAGATCCGCTATCGACGCCCGATCGAATGTAAAAAATGTCACGGCGAAGGCGCTGAACCCGGCTCGAAGAAAGTGACCTGCCCGACTTGCGGTGGCACTGGACAAGTGTCGTCCAACCGCGGATTTATTAGTTTTCGTCAAGTGTGCCCAAGCTGCCAAGGTTCTGGGCAAACGATCGAGAAGCCTTGCAGCGACTGCCACGGCGAAGGCCGCGTGATGGACAGCAGCACCGTCAAGGTTCGTATTCCTGGCGGCGTCGCTACTGGTTCGAAACTGCGTTCTGCGGGTAAAGGCGAAGCAGGTCAAATGGGCGGTCAAGCGGGCGACCTCTACATCATCGTGCACGTCAAGGAGCATGAGCTGTTTGAGCGCCACGATCACGATCTCTTTTGTGAAGTTCCAATCAAGTTCACGCTAGCCGCGCTCGGTGGTTCGATCAACGTACCGACCCTGTTCGGTAAGGGCTCACTCAAAATCCCAGCTGGCACACAGACTGGCACGACCTTCCGCCTGCGTGGCCAAGGCGTCCCACACCTGCGTGGTAACGGCAAAGGCGACCTACTGATTCGCATGCAAGTGGAAGTGCCCACCAAGCTCTCTGCAGACCAAAAGAAGAAGCTAGAGGAGTACGCCGATGCCTGTGGCGATCCAGCGAACCCGATGGGCGAATCCTTCGTCGAAAAAGCCAAGCAATTCTTCCGTTAGGCCGCGAATACAGGTTTACTAGTTGTCGGTTGTTTAGTTTTCAGATAATCACGAATTAGGACTGGAAACCAACTAACTGATGACCAAACAACTCTAACTACATGGCTTATCCAATCGTAATTCTCGGCTCCGGCCGCGGCTCCAACGCTCAGGCACTGTTAAAGGCTGAAGCCAACAAGCAACTAGGCGCGGCGAAAATTGCGGCAATCATCAGCGACCACGACGACGCAGGCATCCTCGCCCTCGGGCAAAAGTATCAAGTGCCGGCGATCTACATTGATCCGAAGCGTAAGGGCGCCCGCCTGAGCGACGAAGCGGAACAAGCCTTCATCGAACGGATCGCATCGTTCTCGCCAAAACTGATCGTGTTAGCGGGCTTCATGCGAATCATAAACCACCCCTTCATCGAAGCATTCGAAGGGCGCATGATTAACCTGCACCCGAGCCTTTTGCCCAGTTTCCCGGGGATGAATGGCATTGCCCAAGCATTTGATCACGGTGTAAAGTTGACTGGTTGCACGGTACATTGGGTCACGCCAGCACTCGATGCTGGACCGATCATCGACCAAAAAGAGGTTCGTATCGAAGAAAAGGATACACTCGAGCAGCTCGAAAAGAAGGTTCATATCGTCGAGCATCAACTCCTCCCTGATGTCGTCGCCCGTCTAAGCAAGGGCAAGATTAAGCCGCTTTAACCACATTTCAAAATCGATCATTATGAGCACACAATTCGAACTCCGCACCCTCATATCCGAGGAAATGGCTGACCTCTTAGACGGCTACTTCTTCGAAATCGAGTCCGCCCACTGGGGTGTCATGCAAAAAGAGATCAACGATCCCTACGAAGTATTCGGCATCTTTGCCGGCAAGGCAGAAGCGCTTGAGTCTCTCGCTGAGCTACGAATCGAATTTCCAAAGTTGCCCGAAACGTTCACCGAAACAGTGATCGAAGATGCGGATTGGCAAAATGCTTACAAAGAATTCGTCAAGCCATGGAACGACCGCCAATTACATTGGATACCGCTCTGGGATCGCGACAAGCTCGAAACACCTGCCGAGGCAGCAATCGTCTACCTCGACGCAGGCATGGCCTTCGGCACTGGTGCCCACGAAACCACACGCCTATGCGCGCGCCGCCTGCAAGACTATCGCGACGCTCACACCAACCGACTCAACACGCTCGAAGTGATCGACGCAGGATGCGGCTCTGGCGTGCTCGCACTCTCAGCGTCCGTGCTCGGCTTTAAGAAGATCCTAGGCTTCGACTTCGATCCCGAGGCAATCGTCGTTTGCGGCAGCAACGCCGTTGAGAATCCACACATCGCGAAACTCGACTTTGAAGTCGCCGATTTGGAAAAAGGCCTTAAGGGGCGACAAGCCGACTTACTCCTGGCCAATATCCAAACAGATGTTCTAATCCCACATAGCGATCATGTCGTCCAAGGAGTCAGATCGGGAGGCACACTAGCGCTGAGCGGCATCCTCGTCAAAGAGCTCGACCAGGTGAGCGAGCATTATCAAGCCAAGTTTGCCGAGCTCCGTCCAAAAGACATAATCAGTGTGGATTCCCGCCAAGACGGCGAATGGGGTGATTTACTGTTTGTGTTGTCCTAATACAAACAGATCAAGGGCTGTGGATTTCGCGCTATTCGGTGCTTGCGGTATAAAACAAGACCCCCACATAATCACATTTAATGCAAAGTATTGGCGAACGATTTGAAGAAGCACGCAAACGCAAGGGGATTTCTCTTCGTGAGGCAGCTGAGGCCACTAAAATCCGCAGCGATTTTTTGGGCAACATCGAGCAGAACAAGTTTAATTTCGATCTTCCAGAGATCTACAAGCGTGGTTTTCTCAAAAATTACGCACGCTACCTCAAGCTCGACCCTGAAAATATCCTAACCGACTACAGTGCACATTTACTGAGTAAATCCCGTAGCAATACCAAAGGAGCGGAACTGTTCGGCAGTATGGATGTCAGAGGGACATCTACTGAAGCAGAGGATAATCAACACGAGGAACCTTCCTACGGCAGGATTTCCGCGAGTACTCCTGCTGCCGATACAGAAGAAGACGAGCCGAACTTTGAAGACGAGAGTGATCGAATTTTTTACATTAAAGCGGGCCTAGTTGCCATCGGCACGCTCGCACTGGTCGTGGTCATCTTCGGCCTTATTAAAGCGATTTTAGGCAGTGGCGACGATTCTGAGATTGTGACCCCGGATTTACGCGATCCTGCTGCAATCACTGAAACCATTGATTCGGCTGAGTCGAGTAATCCCGTAAGCATCGAAGAAAGCATTACCCTGATTGCCAGTGGTAATGTCTACGTACTCGTCAAGCAGCGTAACGATAACCTAGAGCTCTTCCGCAAAACACTCAGTGGTGGCGAAACCATCACTCTCGCAAAGAGTGGACCCATCGACATCTTATTCACCGCAGGTGAAAACCTAGTAATCGTCAATCCGGCGGGCCAAAAGCTACGCCCCAAAGGCGAAGGCACTGCAAAGATCTCGATCCCGTAAGAAATTCTTAACAACGCAATCACTGCAGTGCAAGTTTACCTGAGCCCTGCGCAATCCATGTGAAGCTGCTATGCTATGCAGTCCTGAGCACTCCGAAAGGCATCGCACAAGCTCAGACGTCAATGGCTGAACTACAGGTAAACACGCTGGCAGTGGGCCGTGGCTAGAAGAATCGGGCAGTTACGCATTACACTGAAACGCTTCTCGCGCGATACGTTCAAAATAGAATCGTTGAATGAATCCGCTCTCTATAAATCACCCTGCGAACTGTTGCTGACTTCATGTCAGGGGGAATATGCCTTTAGTCTGCACCGCTACCGGACGAGCGTAGCCCAACAGGCTTGCCCAACACTTCGCCATACACAAAAGCAGTGCGAGCTGCGACGGGATCGCGTAAGACTGATCGAACCGAGCCTGCAGGAAAGCTCCCACGAGTTGAACGTGCCCGCTCAACTTGATGCTTAGTTACTGCAGTGGACTGCCCCGCCTGACGCCTGAGAGCTTGAGCGCGCCGCTTAGTCGCTTCGATCTGCTCCAAGCGAGCCTGCATTTGCTCTTCGTACACATTATCCGACGTATTCCAAGAGAAACGATCATCTACCTCAGGAGTCGGCTCCACGTGCGGTGCGCGCTGATGCGTTTCCTTATGCTGCTCGACGACCTGCTTATGTCGCTCTCGATGAGCTGGAACCCGCTCTGGTGGCGACGTAGGAGTAGCCGTCGCCTGTCGGCGCTGCATGATTTTGCGACGAATTTCTTCCTGAATCTGACGCTGCCGCTGCCGTGCTGTATCATCATCGTCACTATCAACAGGTTCACGCGGCAATGTTGCCGGCCCTGGCGCATCCTCATCCTTACTCTTAAAGATCTGATTACCAAAGAGGTAGATTGCCCCAAAGATGAGACCACCGACGACTTTTAAAATCTCTTCTAAACTTTCCATATAAGCTGTGGATTTGACTGGAGTGAGGCGCCCACGCCGCCCGCCCCACTCATCAAAATACTCTATTTTTTCTCGTCCCCTTTGGAGATCGAATCGCGCATATCCGTATCAGCTTTGATATTATTCATCTTGTAATAGTCCATAACACCTAGGTTGCCGGAGCGGAAGGCCTCAGCTAATGCGAGTGGCACCTCTGCCTCAGCTTCGACGACCTTCGCCCGCATATCTTCAACCTTGGCCTTCATTTCCTGCTCCAATGCGACCGCAGCCGCACGACGCATTTCCGCTTTCGCTTGGGCAACGTTCTTATCGGCTTCCGCTTGAGTCTCTTGTAGTTTCGCACCGATATTTTCACCCACATCGACGTCGGCGATATCGATGGAGAGAATTTCAAATGCAGTCCCGACGTCGAGGCCGCGCTCCAGTACCACCTTCGAAATACTATCTGGCGACTCCAACACTGACTTATACGAGTCAGCTGAGCCAATTGTAGTCACAATTCCCTCTCCGACACGGGCAATAATAGTCTCTTCGAGCGCGCTGCCGACATAGTTGTCTAGGTTGGAGCGCACTGTCACGCGCGCGCGCGCCTTAACTTGAATACCGTCTTTGGCAACACCATCAATCGTTGCCCGCCCGCTGTCTGCTGCCGGGCATTCGATGACCTTAGGATTGATCGAGGTGCGCACCGCCTCGAGCACGGACTTACCAGTGCCCTTAGTCGCAAGATCGATCGCACATGCGCGCTGCCAGTCGAGACCAATATTGGCTTTATCTGCGGCGATGATCGCTTGCACTGTTTGAATGACATTACCCTCGGCGAGGTAGTGCGCTTCGAGATCATTCGCGCTGACCTCAATGCCGGCCTTCACCGCAGTGATCCGTGCATCCACAATCAACGAAGCGGGCACACGACGTAAGCGCATCGCAATCAAAGTCGGAAAACCGACAGTTGCACCTGACAACTTGGCACGCAGCCAAGTCATAAAGAAGGTCGCAATAACCAAAACGAGGACGAGAATAAGCAGCGCAAGAATTGCGGCTGCACCGAGTTGCCAGCCAACTAGCGCGAGCGGGAGAAGGAATGTATTCATAGTTTTTTAATAATTAGTTTGAAATTGTCTTGGGCCACAACCGCAATCGCCTGATCACGCTCAACATAGCCATCCTGAGAGCAAGCTTCGTAGCTTTTGCCCTCGACTGCAATCTTTCCAGACGGATTTAAACGAGTTAGCGTCGTGCCTTTCTTGCCGATGACCGAATCTTTAGCAACCGCGGCTCGCGTATGGCCTTTGATTGAAGACTTTAGGAAAAACTTTTGTCCGAACGAGGTCTTCCCGAGTAATTTGAATTCCACAAATACCAATACTGCCATCAACAGAATCGTGCCAAAGAAAACCGTACTCCCGCCTATTATTCCATACGTATCGTAGCCTATCCAGGATGCTACCAGCAAGCAGAGGGCCGATAAAACGCCTAGCACACCGCCTGGCAGTAGCACTTCGAAAAAAACCAAAATCAGCGCAGCTGCAGTAAAACCCAAAATCATACTCATGTTGCAACCGCCTCCACGGTCAGCTCGAAATCACTATTGCTGACGACTCGAATACGCGCACCACGCTCAACCATACCGACGGAGCAATGCGCCTCATAGCGCTGCCCCTTAATCTCGACTCGACCGCCGGGATGCAGCGGCGTGAGCGCGATTCCCTCACTGCCCGCTTTCGGCAGCATCGATTCCCTCGCTTCACGGATCGCCTGTCCGCGGCCGCCCGCGACAGTCTGCAGCACTAGTTTCCGCTCAATCGAAGAGCCCTTGAATAAGCGCGACACAATCAGCGCGCCAAGCAATGCAATTGAAATACCAAAAATGAGATGCACCAGCGGCTCGGCAAACATTTCGGGCGCAAGCACTATGCCGCCGTCCTCAGACCCAGAGGGCCAATAATCGACCATCGTCCACAGTAATGAACCGATCATCAACGCCAATCCAGATAGAGCAAAGACCACGGTTCCTGGCAAGAACAGCAATTCCACCATCACCAACAATACGCCTAAAACAAAAAAGAACACGGGCTCATTGCCGGCCAGCCCAGCCACATAGTGGCTAGCAAAGAAGATCCCAAGCAAGATCAAGCCGCCGAGACCAAAGACCCCAAAGCCAGGTGTCTTAAATTCGATGAAGAGCAACAACGCACCCAAGCCCATCAAGACTGGCGCGATGGTATTCATCCACTTCGCAATTTCTTCTGAATAACTGATTTCAAAGTCGCGGATCTCGTAATTACCCGTACCCAATCGAGCATCAAGCAGATTATCAATCGAATCGTAGATCCCTTCACCCAACAGCTTGCGCGGAGGATCACCATATTCCTTGATTGCTTCAGAAGCCGTCAGCGTCAGTAATTCCCCCGCTGGTTTGATCACTTCATCGCCAATCTTCAGCTCAAAATCCGCATCAAGCATCGCCCGCACCACGTCGGAACGATACGGGTAGTCTTCCGTGATCACTCGGATATTGGCACGTAAGTAGCTCTCGATCTTCTGCTTTGCGGTCTCCGCAACATCCTCGCCAGTCCCCTGAATCACTGCCGAAGCACCGATTTTACCCCGAGGCGAAAAGTAAATCTCCTGCGTCGCCGCGGCAATAAAAGAGCCCGCAGAGATCGCATCATCATTTACATAGGTTGCGGTGATGCCGTCGAAACGATCCAACATTTCCATCATTTCTAGAGTAATGTCCACCCGTCCGCCGGGAGTATCCATATCGAGGATCACCATGCCGACATCATTTACAATCGCGTCCTTCAAGCCACGTCGCAAAATATACAAGTTCGGCGTGCTGATTGCACCCGTGATCGGGATCACATAGACATCGACCGACTCAAGTGGTGCAGGAATGACTTTGACTGGAGCAGACACAGCCTCGGGGGCCTCGGGGGTCGGCTCAACGACTTCCACTTTTTGAGCAAGTAGAGCACCGAAGGACAAACAGAATAACGTAAGGAGTAAAAGCCAGAAACGACGTGTCGTCATAGAGCACATATAATGAAAACGAATATGAAGAAAGCAAGGATGGACGATTCTTTCTGTGGATTCAGGGAAAGGAGTGGGGTGCACGCTTGCGCGTCACCTCAGTGCCTAAGCCAATCAACTGGAGCGCTGCTGGGCATCCGCAAGCGGAGCCCCCACGGATTCTCAAATCTGACGCTAGACAAAACGCAAAATTTTATTCAACTCTAGTCTCAATGGAAACAATCGATTATAACGGCATCACGCTGCATCGCTGGCACTGCGGATCTTCGACTTTTCTCGCTCGCCCAGAATTTGGTGCGCGACTAATGAACTGGAACCTCCAAATGGCTGACGGCAGCGTGCGCGATGTCATCCACTGGCCCGAAGATGCCGACTTCGAGCGCTTTGATAAAGTACGCGGTGGCAACCCAATCCTCTTTCCGTTTTGCGGTCGCAGCTACCACGCGGGCCAGATTGGCTATTGGTCTGATCCAGTCGGCACAGTTCGGCCGATGCCAATGCATGGATTTTCGCGCAATGGCAAATTCACACTGATCGCTACCAATGAGACTGGCTTCACCGCAGAGTTACAACCGACCGAGGCAGACCGCGAGGCCTACCCCTATGACTATCGCTTTACGGTGCGCTACGAATTCAGCGAACTGTCGCTTAAAGTAACACTGACACTGGAGAATTTAGATCGCCGTCCAATCCTATGGTCTGCGGGACACCACTTCTACTTTACATTACCGTGGCGCGCCGGAATCACGCGTGGCGACTACCAGTTTAAAATCCCTGCCAAAGAGTGCTACACTCACAACGACGACGGGTCACTCGCCCCAGTCAAACTCTTTGCCAAACAAGGCTCTTTCGGTGAGCCCGAGCACAGCGACCGTATTTTTACGAAATTACACCGCGCAACGACCACTTTCGGCCCAAATAACGGCGACGAGGATATCCAAATCGATATTTTGCAGGATACCGAGACCGCATCATCGGAAAATGCGATGGTGATTTGGACTGAATTTAAAGATAGCCCATTTTACTGCGTCGAACCATGGATGGGGCCACCCAATAGTACCGAACACGGTAAAGGCCTGCACACGGTCGAATCCGGGCAACGTTCAAGCTTTGCGGTCGAAATTACGGTTTAGGCGATTATTCGTAAAGTCAGTCACTACGAAATGGTAGAGACTGGCTTTATGCCACGAATTTAGAGCACGCTTAAGTTCAGCCTCTGAAGCGGAATTGAGGCGTACGCGTACGGCACCGTCAGAGCCAAAAGATGAGTCAACACGCTCTAATTTAACACTGGATATACGCCAGCGTACCGTCACAATAGCTCGAAAGTTTAAAGTCATTTAGACACATCTGTCATGAAAATCATCATCGTTGGCGCCGGCGAAGTCGGCCACAATCTTTGCACAACACTGGCTGCCTCTGGGCACGACGTGACCCTCATCGAACGCTCTGCACAACGCTGTGAGAAGCTGGATGAAGAGCAGAATGCGCGCATCATTCATGGCAATGGCAGTTCTGCACGCCAATTGATCGAAGTCGATGTGGCGGAGTGCGACGCCTTTCTCGCGATGACTAGTGATGACCGCACAAACATCATCTCATGCTCTCTCGCCAAAGGGCTGGGGGCTAAAAATACGATCGCACGTATCCATGACGAGACCTATAGCGATAACTCGGTAATTAACTATCAGCTGCATTTCGGCATCGATCTTCTAGTAAATCCAGAAGCGATCTGCGCCGTAGAACTGGCTAAAGAGATTCGTGGTGCGGGTCGCGTGGCTGTAGAAAATTTCGCCCGCGGCCAGATCGAGGTGCAGCAACAGCGTGTCGCTGCAGGTTCTCGCCTGATCGGCAAGCAACTCAAGGATCTAAAGTTCGACCCTCGCGTGCGGATTGGTTACATTCAACGCAACGGGAAGAGCGAGATAGCTAGCGCAGAGAGCACCATGCAAGTGGACGACCTGGTCACGCACTTTGGCCATCCTGAAGCCTTGTTTGCCCTGCGCCAGAAATTCGATCCAAAACACAAAGTCGACCTCTCAAGAGTCGTGCTTTTTGGGGCTAGCGAGACTGCAATCAATTTGATTCAGTTGCTAACTAATCCACGCTTCAAAATTCGCGTAATCGAGAAAAACCCCGAGACTTGTCGCGCCTTGGCAGAGCGCTTTCCACACATCACAGTGATCCATGGTGATGCCACCTCGCTACGCCTGCTCGAAGAGGAGCAAATCGGCTGCGCCGACTATTTCGTGGGCTGCACCAAGGATGATGAGGAAAACATTCTCACCTGCATTCAAGCTTCTAAACTCGGCGCTAAACACGTGCAACTGGTAATCAATAAAGGCGATTATGATGAGCTACTCGGGATGCTGAAGACGACCCTAGCGATCGAGGTAGTCGTCTCACCGCGCCGCGCCACGGCCGAATTCATGCTCCGCACCTTGTCGACAGAAACCGTCGCGACCCTCGCCGATTTACCGAGCCAGGGAGTACGCATACTCGAAGTGCGTATCAGTCATTCCAGCTCATGCGTCGGCCGTAGCGTCAAAGACCTGCAATTTCCACGCGGTAGCCTACTGGTCGCGCTACAACACAAATTCAAAGCCAAGGTACCCGCAGCAGATGATGTGATTCTTGCCGGTGATCGAGTCGTCGTCGCCGTCAACCACGAGCACGAAAAAGCACTGCTTGAGCGCCTCGTCTAAATTGTGAATACTGCAATCATCTACAAGCTGCTAGGCATGGTGCTGCTGGCTCTGACTGGAGCCTTTGGGCTCTGCATCGTGGCGGGGCTCGCCAACGGCGAGACCTTTGCCGACCAATCCCTGCAAGCCTTTGCTAATTCGATCGGAATGACTTTTGCGCTGGCCGCGCTCTTTCTGCTGCTCGGCCGGAAAGGACAAGCCAAGCTCTTTCGGCGTGAGGCACTTTGCGTCATCGGGCTATCATGGATACTCGCCACCATCGTTGGCGCGATTCCATATCTCCTCATCGTTGAGCACTGCGAGCTATCCGATGCGATCTTTGAGAGTTCATCCGGGCTCACCACCACTGGTGCAACCGCTTTTCCAAAGTTTTACGAGTTCCCGCATAGTCTGCTGTTTTGGCGCTCACTCAGTCAGTGGGTTGGCGGCTTGGGGGTCGTCGTATTTTTCGTTGCGATCCTTTCCTCGCTTGGTGCCGGCGCAAAAATCTTGTTTAGTAATGAATCTTCGGGTACTTCGGCAGACTTTGATCACGGCCGCATTCAGAGCGGTGCGTTCTACCTGATGCTCTATTACTTGGGCCTTTCGATGATCTGCATGATCGCCTACGTGATAGGTGGGATGAATTGGTTCCAGGCGATCAACCACGCCATGACCACGATTGCAACCGGTGGTTTTAGCACTGAGCCCGCGAGCATACAGCAGTTTCAAAGTCCGACACTCGAATGGATCTCAATCGTGTTTATGGCGATTTCAGGCACAACCTTCGTCTTCGCCATACAGCTGCTTCGGGGGCGCACCAAGGGATTAGCCAAATACAACGAGATCTACTGGTTCTACGTGATACTCCTCTCGAGCACTGCCCTTCTGACTCTCTACTTGACCGAGCTCACCGGAGAGCTGCCCGACCACAACAGTATTCGCGCCGCAGCCTTCCAAGCCGTTTCCATTATGACGACGACTGGCTATTCGACCATGGACTACGACATTTGGCTGCCCTCCGCTAAGATGTTGTTGCTTATTTTGATGTTAATAGGCGGCTGTTCAGGTTCGACCAGCGGCGGAGTTAAAGTAGTGCGCGTCGTGATCGCATTGCGTGCCGCGGTGCAAAGCGTAACACATTCCTTCCGCCCAAATGTCACTCGGCCAATGCGGATGGGCGGTCAAACGCTCAGTCAAGGGGCGATTAACAGCGTTATCATTTTTCTGATGTTGATGCTCTTCTTGGTAGTCGCATCGATGCTCTTCATCGCATCCAATGAGCCAGAACTCACTTTCATGGGCTCATTCTCCGCAGTTCAAGCGACCTTATTTAATATTGGTCCAGGTTTCGACGCCGTCGGGCCGACCCAGAATTTTCATTTTTTGAGAGATTCCACTAAAGTATTCCTGTCCCTACTGATGATTCTCGGGCGCCTTGAACTCTATGCCGTGCTCGTCCTGTTTTCTCCATCGGTGTGGAAACGTTTTTCATAGCCGAGGGGCGGCGTGGCTCGCAGTGAACCAGCTCAGTGGCACTGAACAAGAAAAGTTCATCGTGCGAGTAGTTGGTACAAGAGGAAGGGCGACTCGGCTGCCTCAGCAGCCACACAGGATCCATGTGGGCGAGTCGCTCACACGCTTATCGCGGCCAATGGTTCAAACACCTCCACCGCGTGGGTTCCTTTCCCTCTCAAATGAAACGGTCTGCCGTTTCAATCGAGGCAATGCCACTCATCGACCACGAACCAAAAAAAGCCCGCGATGACTCGCGGGCTTTAGAAATTCATTCGACTTAAAAAGAACTAGTCTTCGCCATCTTCGCCAATCGCCTCGACTGGGCAACCTTCGAGCGCTTCCATGCATAGGGCAATGCCCTCGTCGTCAGTCGACTCGGGTTGTTTATGCACAAAGGAATACCCTCCGTCTTCGTTACGGGTAAAGAAATCCGGAGCAGTTTCGCGGCACAGATCACAGTCGATGCATTGTTCATCAACATAGAACTTACCTTTAACATTCTCCGGCCATTTTTCGTCTATTTCTGCCATGCTGGGAAAATTGAGACTTTCGCTTGCGAGTCAAGCGGGAAGCCAACCGAGACTCATTTGCTTCAAATTAGAAGCTTCGATTGCAATCCGAACAGAAACCCTATTTCTTCTAATACTTGTGCACACGGGAACAGGCGGCTTTGAATGCGGTCTAGTGGAGCGCAAAACCTTTTAAGTTTAAATTTCTATGCTCTACGACCGCCCGTATATGCGCCAAGCACCTGAGCCTGTCGCCAAGCAGACCAGCGCAGTAAGGATGCTCCTGATTGTGACAGTCAGTATTTTTGTGCTGCAGCAAGTGCTGAATGTTAGTTTCCCTGGGATCGGCAGTCGTCAAAATTCGTTTCTCACCGATTGGTTTGCATTGAGCGCAGAAAATTTCAAAGCGCTCAAAGTTTGGACTGTTTGTAGTTATGCTTTTTTGCACAGTACCACGACGATTCTGCATCTTGTGGGTAATATGCTAGGCCTATTTTTTATAGGTCGAATTCTCGAGCCACTACTCGGGAAGCAACAGTTTTTAATCCTCTATTTTAGTGGCGCATTGGCTGGAGCACTGACTTACCTGATGTTTCACTTTGACGGTAACAACAGCGTGGTGGGTGCCTCAGCAGCAGTGTTTGCACTTTTAGCCTTCTTCTGCCAACGCCACCCCGAGCAGCCGATTACGCTGCTGCTGTTCTTCGTTATTCCATTAACCGTTAAACCTAAGTGGCTCTTTTGGGGACTCCTGGGCTACTCGATTTACGCGCTAATCTTTACTGAACTCGGCGGCACTGCACACGTCGCGCATTCCGCCCATCTCGGTGGCTTCCTCGTCGGGGTGCTTTACTTCCGCTATGTATACAATGTCGAATCCTCCTTTGCTAAAACCAGCACACGACCAAGCATTGAGATGCCGGAATGGTTTAAGCGGCGTAAAAAGACTGCTGCTCAGACCAGCTACAAAGTAAATCGCCCAACCACAAGCAACCAAGACCTGCAGAAAGAGGTCGATCGAATCTTAGACAAAATCAATGCCTCCGGCTTTGGCTCGCTCAATTCTTATGAGAAAGCGACCCTCGACCGCGCCAAGGACATCCTTAGTAAATAATCACAATCGCGACACCTTCGATGTGAACACACTCCCAAAAGAAGCACCCAACTTGTTAATGACCCAGACACTCAAAACCATCGCCCGCCTCGGCTGCGTCACACTCGCCGCCCTCACGCTTCAATCCACTACATATGGCGGATTTGAGCAGACTAAGGAAATGGCAGACCAAACTCGTTGGGTGATGAATACCATCAATGCCCGCCATTACCTGCACGGTAAGATGGAGAAGCTCAACGGCACCGAAATCGTCGAGGCCTTCACCGAATCGTTCGACTACGGGCGCATGTATTTCCAACGTAGCGAGGTCGACGACTTTGTCTTCCGTTTCGGCGATGCAATGGAAGACTTCCTGCAGAAAGGTAACCTCTATGCAGCCTTCGAAATCTACGCGGCATATCAAGCTAATGTTCAAGCTCGCACCGATTGGGCTTACCAACGACTGAGCCAAGACTTCGATTTCAGCTTAGACGAAAAGTTTTTTCCCGACCGCCGCAAAGCCAAATGGCCGGCCACTGCCGCGGAAAGCAACGACCTCTGGGAGCGTCGCTTAAAGTACGAACTCCTTAACGAGCTGCTCTCACTCGCCAGCGAAGAACAGGAAGAAGCACTCGAATACGGTGAAACAAGCAATCCTGACAACGTGTCAGATCAAGAAAACGGCAGCTTTGACTCTGCAAAAATTAAACGCCTCGTCGAAGACTCCGAGTTTATGGTCGAGACGCTCGACGCTGCGCGCGAAAAGATCCGCCGTCGCTACGAGCGCAATCTCACCTACATTATCGATCGCGAAGCTGCCGAAGTCCAAGAGTCCTTCATCAATGCGATGACTCAATTATTTGATCCACACTCCAGTTTCCTCTCCGCCGATACGCTCGAAAGTTTCAACTCTGCCGTGCAAAACTCGTTTGTTGGGATCGGCGCCCTCCTTGAGGACGACGACGGCATTTGCACGATTAAACAAATCCTTCCGGGTGGCCCAGCCGAAGAATCTGGCCTACTGCATGATGAAGATAAAATCATCGCGGTGGCGCAGGGTAAAGATGGCGAATTTGAAGACGTCGTTGACATGCAGCTGCGCTACGTTGTGCGCAAAATTAAAGGTGAGAAAGGCAGTATCGTGCGCCTCTTGATTCGCCCTGGCTCGGCTGGCGATCCATCTGCCCGCAAAGATATTTCGATTACACGTGGCGATGTCAAACTCACCGCCAACCTTGCCTCTGCGAAGTTAATCGACATCCCTAATGCCGACGGCGGACTCATTCCTGTTGGAGTCATTCAGCTACCCTCTTTTTATGGTAACATTGGCGCTGGTAATACATTGACCACCACTGCTGGGGACGTCACTGAACTCCTCAAAAAGCTAAGTGCAGCAGGGGCCCAAGGCATCATTCTCGATCTGCGCATGAATGGGGGCGGCTTACTGAGCGAAGCAGTGCGCGTGGCCGGGCTTTTCATACCCATAGGCCCCGTCGTGCAAGTGCGTAATCCCGATGGACGCACCGACGTGCTCTCCGATCGCGATCTTAACCTCGAATGGAAAGGCCCTCTGATTGTACTGACTTCACGCTTCAGCGCCTCCGCCTCCGAGATTGTCGCTGGTGCGTTGCAAGACCACGGTCGTGCGCTCGTCGTTGGTAATACTTCGACGCACGGTAAAGGTACTGTTCAGGAAGTTTACCACATGAACAGGCGTCCCGCTTTTTCTTGGTTCCAAAATAACGCAGCACCACAGGCTCGTCCAGTCGCTTCGAAAATCACTATTAAACAATTCTACCTGCCAGGCGGCAGCTCGACTCAGCTAAAAGGCGTGCCCTCAGATATCGCTTTGCCTTCAGTGAATGAGTTTTTACCCATCGGTGAATCTGATTTACCACATGCGCTTGCTTGGGATGAGATACCCGAAGTCGATTGGTTCAACGACTGGAAGAAACTCAACATCTCTAGTCCCGAAGAACCCAAATTAAAGACCGCGCTTGCGCAGAACAGCACGTCGCGCCAGTCAAGCCTAGCAGAGTTTGCATTTCTGCAGGAGCAGATCGAGTGGCGCAAAGGACGCTACGACGAGAAAGACATCTCGCTCGACCTCGAACAGCGTATTGCTCGCAAGATCGAAGATCAAATGGTCATCAATCGCATGGACGATGCCTACGAGGCACTCAGCAAGACGAACTACGCCGAACAAGACTTTATTCTAGAAATAGCTCAGGAACAAGATGCACTTTCGAAGCAGAACCTGCTCGAAAAAGGAGCTGTTGAGGTGGCACTCGACGCCGCTGAGACAACCAATGACCTAGGAGCGAGTGTTACAGCAATCGAACCCGACTCAGACGAAACAATCGAAGAAGAAGAAGAAGATAAACCAGACTTTGACATTTATTTGCGCGAAAGCGCACGCATCATGGCCGATTGGATCGAGTTGGAGGCAACCGACAAAGCAGCGATCAGCGCGACTAAGATCGCAGTGACTACTGGTGCATTGTAGTGTATTTTTAATCGTAAGCTATGTGAATCTTGGTGTCTTTACCGACTACGTGCCGTTGTGATTTAGCAGAGACCGCTTACCGAGGCCGTCACAAGCCACGGCGCCGCAACTGAGGAGACCGGGCCTACTTTCGCATGCTCAACTTGATGAGAAACGCTTCACGCACCTCGTCGCTGACCCAATCGTGGCGAACTACCGTAAACACCGAACCATCCCTGAGATAGACGAATGAGAGTTCACTCTGGGAACGTATCCGAACCGCGATCACTAAACACGCGACGAAAAAAGGCGGCAGGATCGCCCAAAACATCCTGTTTACTCCATCACCCTGAGTTGCCCAAAACATTAACGCAGCGAGAACCATAGCCATGACTAAATACGGCAATTTACCTTCAGTTTTTTTAAGCTGCTGGCCGATGTGTGGATCGATATTTGCCAATGCAGTGCTACGAGTGCCTCTCTCACACACAAGATCCCATTCATGGTGTATTCGATCGCCTTCAATCTTCAAATTATCCCAGCGCTTACCTTTGGTCTGTTTTAACTCCATCTTCTGACCTATTTTATTCCTGCCATCGAAACAGATGTAAATGATAATTGGTTCTACATCTCTTAACTTACACCAATGCCCAGAGACCAAAGAGATTATTCCGCTGTACAGAACTAAAGGATGCGATTGGGTTATCCTACATTCGGCAGACGCCAAAACAGTCTAGATTGAACTCCTCAACACCCTTCCCATACTGGCACTACAGGTCCAAATGAGGTCCATTAGCTCAAATTTTATTGACTCAGTATTAATTGACTTAATAATAATTGAGCTATGAAAGAGAACCCATTTAGAATATCAGGTATCGTAACTGGAAAATATTTCATCGATCGTACCAATGAATGCCAAGCAGTGATAGAGACCATGCGGGGACAGGGCGAAAAGATGCTGATTTATGGGGAGCGTCGCATGGGAAAATCGTCCATTCTCCTCAACGCTGCCGCCCGCATGCGCAAAGAGAAAGAGCAAGTTGTGTATGCCGATATCTCGCCCGCCACCTCACTTACTGATGTAGCCAACATCATACTGCATGCCTTCAACAAAGAAACTGGTGGCACTGTCAATTGGATCGAACTACTGCGACAGATACAGCTCAGTTTCACAATTAGTTCGCAAGGTATTCCATCTCTAGATGTAAGCCTCAAAAAGGAGAGTACCGACAAGCAATTGACATGCTTATCCGCGGTATTGGATTCACTCGATGCTTACGCCGTTAAAAAGAAACTCACTCTAATCATCGATGAATTTCAAAAGATGGTGGAGTTTGGCGCCGAAGCGGGCGAGTGGCAATTGCGCAGTACGATTCAACAGCACCAGCACCTTAATCATATCTACGCAGGCTCACAGACCCGTATCATCAATCAAATGTTGATGAAAGATCGGGCTTTTTACCGTTTCTTTGAGATTCTCAGCGTCGGCCCCATTGACGAAGTTTTCATGGCAGATTGGATCGACGAGCGCTTCAAACAAGCCTTTGGCAAACCCTATAGTGCGGGCTCTGATTGCATCCGACTCGCGGGGCCACGCACTCGCGACATCGTCAAACTCGCGCGCAAGACTTTTGCGTTAGCCCAGGGTTCGCAAAAGACCAAAGGTCTAACCGCGGATGCCATCGAGCAACTCGTCAGTGAAGAAGACGACTTTCTACGCCCTCAATGGGATCATCTTTCCAACCTTCAAAAAGACATTCTAAAAGTCATTGCCAGCGGCGTAACAGAAATCAGCTCACAAGCAACCATTTCACGCTTCGGTCTGCCTAACAGTTCCAAACTCGCTTACCACTTTAATACATTAGTCAAAAGTGATGTCCTTGGGAAGAACTTGAATGGCTACCACTTTGACAATCCATTCTTTAAACAATGGGTCACCCAGACATTGTCCGAGGTCTGACAGAGTCAACAGCCACATCAAATCTCCAGATGAGCACAAACCAAACCAAAACGCGCTCCTCTTTCGAAGAACGCGCTTTTGAAAACGATTGGACGACTGCCTAGCGACGGCGGCCCTTAGCGAGCTTTTGAGCGATCAAAAATTGAATATTCGATTCGAGGCGGTCAACTTCACTTGGATCATGTCCTTCGGCAGCAGCGATACAAAGAGCTTCTTCGGCACGTGCTTGAGCTGATTCGACTTCGGAGAGGTCGATGTCCTTGACGTCAACAGCTGCTTCAGTAAGCACCGAGATGGTGTTGCCAATTACCTTGGCAAAGCCATGGTCGACTGCGATGAACTCTGTGTTGCCGCTTTTGATGACTTTCAACTCACCAGCGACGACTTTGGTAACTATCGGCACGTGACCAGAAAGGATACCTGTCTCGCCCGACTCAGTCGGCAAAACGACCTGATCGGCCTTAGTGCTAAGGACGCGTTCGTCAGGTGTAATGATTTCGAGTGTAAGTGACATCGAGATTAGCTCTTTTTGTTAGCTTCAATCGCCATATCGATTCCGCCCTTCATGTAGAGGTCGTTCTCAGCGAGGTCGTCGCACTCACCGTTAAGAATCATTTGGAAACCCTTAATGGTGTCTGCAGTCGAAACGTATTCACCCGGTGTACCGGTGAAGATTTCCGCAACATGAAATGGCTGCGAAAGGAACTTTTGCACCTTACGTGCACGGTAAACCGTCTGCTTATCTTCAGGAGAAAGTTCGTCCAGACCAAGAATCGCGATGATATCCTGAAGATCCTTGTAGCGCTGCAGCACGTTCTGCACACCACGAGCACACTTGTAGTGCTCTTCGCCAACGATCGCTGGGTCAAGTGCGTTGGAGATCGATGCGAGAGGATCTACCGCTGGGTAGATACCAAGTTCAGCGATCGAACGTTCAAGAACGATAGTGGAGTCAAGGTGGGCGAACGTATTCGCTGGAGCAGGGTCAGTCAAATCATCCGCTGGTACGTAGACCGCTTGGAACGACGTGATCGAACCCTTCTTAGTGGAGGTAATACGCTCCTGAAGGTTACCCATTTCTTGCGAAAGAGTTGGCTGGTAACCGACCGCAGAGGGTGAGCGACCGAGCAGTGCGGACACCTCAGCGCCGGCTTGAGAGAAACGGAAGATGTTATCCACGAAGAGAAGCACGTCTTGGTTCTTTTCGTCACGGAAGTATTCAGCCATTGTCAGACCGGAAAGCGCAACACGCATACGTGCACCAGGAGGCTCGTTCATTTGACCGTAGACCAGAGCAACTTTCGAGTTGCTGATGTCTTTTTGGTCGATAACGCCTGCGTCAGACATTTCGTGGTAAAGGTCATTACCCTCACGAGAACGCTCACCCACACCGGCGAATACGGAATAACCACCGTGCGCCTTAGCAATATTGTTGATCAACTCCATGATGACAACGGTCTTACCAACACCCGCACCACCGAAAGCGCCAACTTTACCACCCTTAGTGAATGGGCAGATAAGGTCGATCACCTTGATGCCGGTCTCGAGGATCTCAGCGTCGGTTGCTTGGTCTACAAGCTCTGGAGGTAGGCGGTGGATCGAGCGACGCTCGTCAGTTGCTACTGGACCTTTTTCGTCCACTGTATCACCCGTGACATTGAAGATGCGGCCGAGGACGGCTTCACCCACAGGAACAGAGATTGATGAACCTGTGCCAACGACATCCATGCCACGGACTAAGCCGTCAGTGGAAGTCATCGCAACAGCGCGGACAAGACCTTCGCCGAGGTGCTGTTGCACTTCGAGTGTGAGGCTCTTCTCTACACCGCCGATTGCGTAGGCGATTGTAATGGCGTCGTAAATTTCTGGGACGCTATCTTGTGGGAAGGCGGCGTCGACGACGGCGCCGATGACTTGGACGATTTTACCGTTTTTACTCATGGTGATTAGAAGGTGAGAAAGTTTTAAGGTGGGAAAGTTGGCAGGTTCGGCTATTGAGCGGCTGCGGAGGCAGCGATTTCAAGAATTTCTTGAGTAATCGCAGCTTGGCGGGCCTTGTTGTAGTCGAGTGTGAGATCATCAACCAAAGTTGACGCGTTATCCGTAGCAGCCTTCATGGCAACCATGCGTGCACAGTATTCTGCGGCGCGGCTTTCGAGAAGAAGTTGATGAATGATGACCTTAGCGTAAAGCTCAGGGAGTGCATCGAGGACGGCTTCCGCAGATGGTTCGAAAACCATTTCGCGAGTGTCGCCACGAGCTTCGAGAGAAGGAAGATCGGAAACACGCTTTTTAAGCTGATCCAATACTTCGCGTAGATCAACGATCGGCAGGAGCGACTGAATAACAGGCTCTTGGACGAGGACGTTGACGAAACTTGGGTATGCAATCTCGATGGTATCGACTTCGCCATTCTTATAAGCCTCGATCAATAGCTTCAGCATTGGCCGAAGCTCGGAGAACGTTGCTTTATCAGAAATGGTGAAGTCTGCCACCAGATCGCGCCCGGATCTTGAGATGAACTGCGTCGCCTTACGACCGACAGCGATGAACTTTGCGTCGCCCTTTACCTCTTCTACAATTTTACGGAAGAGGTTGGTGTTGAGCGCGCCACAAAGGCCCTTGTCAGTTGAGAGGATCAGGATGCCGCGTGTCTTGACTTCGCGCTTCTCAAAGAAGGGATGCGAAATAGTAGCACCAGACAGATCTAGCTTTTCGCCGACTGTGTCGAGCAAATCAGCGAGGAGCAGCGCGTATGGACGACCAGCTACAGCGGCGTCCTGTGCTCGCTTCATCTTAGAAGAAGAAACCAGCTGCATGGCACGCGTGATCTGCCGAGTATTTTTAACCGACTTGATGCGGCGGCGGATGTCGCGAAGATTGGCCATTATTTCAGAAGGTCAGAGTTGAGATAACAGAAAGCGGCGCTTAAGCAGAGAAGCCTGTTTTCCACTCTTCGAGGGAAGACTTAAGAGCGGCTTCGGATTCGTCGCTGATTGCCTTATCACCGCGGATTGCATCCATGACCTTAGAACCACGAGTTTCAAGGAACTCACGTAGGCTGGAAGTCGCTTCAACAATCTTAGCAACTTCAATCGCATCGAAGAACCCGTTTTGCACAGCATAGATCAGTGAGGACTGAACTTCGACAGGGATTGGGTTGAATGCAGTTTGCTTAAAGAGCTCAACCACACGTGCACCACGCTCAAGCTGAGCCTTAGTCTTCGCGTCGAGGTCGGAACCGAACTGAGCGAACGCTGCAAGCTCGCGGAACTGTGCGAGTTGAAGCTTCACCTTACCAGCAACCTTCTTGATCGCCTTGATCTGCGCTGCAGAACCAACACGAGAAACGGAAAGACCAACCGATACCGCCGGGCGAATACCTTGATTGAACAAATCAGTTTCGAGGAAGACCTGACCATCTGTAATCGAAATCACGTTGGTAGGGATGTAAGCTGAAACGTCGCCTGCTTGAGTTTCAATGATCGGCAGTGCTGTCAGCGATCCATTACCATTGTCCTCATTCACACGAGCGGAACGCTCAAGAAGACGGGAGTGGAGGTAAAAGACGTCACCAGGATAGGCTTCACGACCAGATGGGCGCTTCAGGACTAAGGAAATTTGACGATACGCAACCGCTTGCTTGGAAAGGTCATCATACACGATGAGGGCATCCATGCCATTGTTCATAAAGAATTCACCCATCGATGCACCAGAGAATGGTGCGATGTATTGATTGGCAGGATTATCGCCAGCAGATGCAGCAACGATGATGGTGTATTCCATCGCGCCGGCCTTCTCGAGGACCGCAATCGTGCGGGCAATGTTTGAATTCTTCTGACCAACCGCAACGTAGATTGAGTAAACTGGGCGAAAGCCTTCTGGAAAGGCGCCGTCTTCGTTACGGTGCTGATTATTGATCTTCGCTTGATTGATAATCGTATCGATCGCAATCGTTGTCTTCCCAGTGGAACGGTCACCAATGATGAGTTCACGTTGTCCACGACCGATGGGAATCATCGAGTCAATTGACATGATGCCTGTCTGCATTGGTTGATCCACCGACTTACGTGGAATGATCCCAGGTGCGATTTGGTCGACAGGATAAGTCTCAGTCGAGTTGATTGGCCCTTTGCCGTCGATTGGGTTACCAATCGCGTCAACTACACGACCGAGTAGGCCCATGCCAACAGGAACGGAAAGTAGTTTGCCTGTTGTAGAGGCTTCGTCGCCTTCCTTCAACTTGGAGTAGTCACCAAGGATGACACAACCGACTTCGTCTTCTTCAAGATTCAAGGCGATTCCGAAGACGCCCTGACCGAAATCGATCATTTCGTTATACATGGCACCAGACAAGCCTTCGAGCTTAGCGACACCATCTGCGATGGCGACAATTTTGCCAGTGTTAGATTTCACGGCGCCAGCTTGGAAGCTAGCGATCTCGTTTTCAATTTGTTCGACTATAGAGCTCATGAGAAACTAATGGAGAGAAAGTAATAAGGTTTAAAAGTTGAAAGGTATGCAGGTCAATTAGCTAACATTCTCGGCGAGACGCTGAAGGCGACCGGCGACGGACGCATCATACACATCGTCACCGACGCGCACATGCACACCAGCAATTAGGGAAGTATCTTTTTTTGTAACCGCAGTTATTGGGCGGTCATACATTTTGGAGTAGGTTGCTTCAATTGCCCTCAACGCTTCGCCACTTAAAGCGCCGGGAGTCGACACGACGGCCGTCTGCAGAGCGATCTCGCGACGGAGATAATTTAGGAAGGTCTTGAGAACCGTCAGATGATGGCGATGCTGAACCTGCTTAAGGCCAGCGAGCACTTCGCCAACTTTGGCTTCAGTCACGACTCCGTTGTCCTTCGAGAGCTCGACGAGCTTCTTGGCTAAGCGGGTGATCTTTTGGTCGCGTTTCATCGTGTCGAAAAACTAAGGCTTAGTTGCCTGCGCTAGCCAATTCTTTGGCAGCAGAATCAGAGAAGGTTTGTTTTTCCGCATCGGAAAGGTCACGAGAGAGCACCTTAGAAGAAGTCGCCACGACTAGGCGAGCCACTTCTTGACGCACATTAGAGAACATCTTCTGGCGCTCGAGTTCAGTCGCTTCACTCGCCTTACGGATAATCGCTTCAGCTTGTGCTGCAGCTTCTTGTGTCTTCTGCTCGATCATCTCTTTCGACTGCTCGCGAGATTCAGTCAAGATTTTCTGAGCATCGATCGCAGCTTGCTTGATCTTCTCGGCACGTTCGCGCTCAGCTTCGGCGAGCTGTGCCCTCATTTCTTCAGCATACTGTAGACCGTCGGCGATTTTTTGTTGGCGTTCATCCAACGTCGCAGCGATTGGTTTGACCGCGAATTTATACAGAACAAGCGCGACAATGCAGAAATTAACCATCTGCGCGACAAGGGTCGGCCATGAGATGCCGAAATTGCCAGCGAGCTCGGAAATCACTCCCCCACTTTCTGCATGTTCAGCACCTACACTAACACTATTGTGCGAATTCGCGTGGAGATCTTCCGCTGAAAAAAGCCCAAGCGGGAGGGATAATGCAAAAAGCAAAGTGATGAAAATGGCCTTCATTATAAGGAGAGTTATTAAATAATCTTAAAAGTGCCGACGATCCACAAGGATCGTCGGCAAGACTTTTAAAGAGTGGATTAGCCAGCCATCTTACCAAGGAAGATAGCGAAGAAGACGATCGCTTCAGCGAAAGCCATAGCGATAATCGACTGAACGAGCACCTTAGTCGCTGCCTCAGGGTTACGGCCGACAGCTTCACAAGCTTTGAAGCCGATAAGGCCAATGCCGAGAGGAACACCAATTGCTGCTGCTGCTACGTTGATATTTCCGGATATTTCTGCGAGTATATTGAACATGATGTTTAACGTTGATTTTTATTTAGTGATTTCTGTGTCGTCCACGACTTACTACATGGTCCCGAGCACCGAAAGGATATAAAGTTTAATGAGCTTCTTCGTCGTGATTTGTCATCAAACCGATGTAAATTGCAACAAGGAGGGTAAAGATCAGCGCTTGAACCACGCCAACAAGAACCTCATAAAGATAAAATGGTATCGGGACTATATAAGGTGCCATGCCAGTCATGCTGGTCAGGAGATTTTCGCCCCCGAACACATTGCCAAACAAGCGAAAGGATAGCGAAATTGGACGGAACGCGATCGAGACCACCTCAATGAGGCCAACCATAAGGAAAATGGGTGCCAATATAATATAAATTGCTTTGGGTGTTTCCTTTTTATCCGCCTTGTTGCCAAACAGCTCCCAAACAAAGAACTTGGGACCAGCTACTTTAAGGCTGATGAACAACCACGCGATCATTGCCACTAGTGCCATACCGAAAGTTGCATTTAGATCAGCACTCGCAGGTCGCATCCAATATTTTAGATGGCCGTGATCATCATAAAACCCAAAGACACCAACTCCTGGAATCAAACCACTCCAATTGTGAATCATGATGAAAATAAACAAGCCGATCAGTAGCGGAAAGGCCATAGGAAAGGCCTTTTTCCCAACGATCGGAAGTAGCAGGTCACGTAAGCCGCCCACTAAATTTTCAATTACAGCTTGCCCCTTCCCTGGAATTAATTTCGGAGTTCCCACCGAAAACCGGATCACTGCGATGAGAAGAATTGATATTGCCCACGTGGTCAGTATCGAATTTGTCACTGGTAAGCCAAAGATCTTCGTCAATTCATATGGAGACGGACTGACTGCACCATCTGCTGCTAACAGAGACGTCACTGTTCCGGAAAAGAAGAAAAAAGTTAGTAATAGCCTGTTCACGAAGAACTTTAAGAAAGTTGTTTTTTAGTGGCTAGAAGCCACAGGAAGAGCGCAGTTGATGTCGCCCAAAACTTGTTACGTCAATACTCGAATATTTTTTTAAATCGAGCATTAGGCATGCTTATAGATCCTATCAATTCTTCGAGCCGTATCTAAACTTGCCCCGTACGGTACAACAGCTAATACTTTTACAACTAACCGTATTTATCATGACTAGTCCCGCCAATCTGACTGATAGTATCGCCCGTCTTCGCGACCGCAAAGGCGGCTCTAATATCGTTAGCGGACAACGCCCAGCAGTAACGCCTGTGCCACGCAACAAATTGAGCAGCGAACGACGATTCGCTGCGGATTACTTCATGTTATTTGCCTACGCACTGCTAGGCATTGCAACCATCTGCCAACTGATCTTGATCGTTTGGCTGGATATTATCTAGCCGACTCCCCTGCTCCGAAAATCGTTGCGGTGATTAAACGCGGCGCGCGATCACTGAGTGGTAGCCGTCCATCAATTCCTGAAAATACGTCTCCATTTCGTGCGGCCACTCTGCAGCCGCGTCGATCTGCCACTCTGGATGCGCCTGAAGGTGCTCTACGGTCCACTCATAATAAGGCAGATCGTCTGAGCGGAAGCAGAAGCACCCTCCTTGATCGGTGCGACGCGCCACTTCATCAAGAAACGCAGTTTGCACCATACGACGGCGATGATGCTTCGCTTTCGGCCACGGATCAGGAAAGAGCAGCACCGTCATATCAAAGCGAATTCGCTCCGGTAGCACGGCTAGATACTCACCGAGCTCGGCTTTGAAAAAATGGAGATTCTTAAGCCCACGTTTATCGCGCTTATCGAGACCTTTGCGAATACGCCAAGAGATCAAGTCGATCCCCACGCAGGTTTGCTCAAGGTTTTCTCCTGCGTAACTCGTGAGCCAGTGCCCATGGCCACAGCCGGCTTCAAACAGGATACGATTAACTCCCTCAAAGGCAGCGTCGCATTCAATCTTCAATGCGGCTTTACGCTCTGTTTGTTTTTCCAATTCACGGGCATGCGCTGCTGAAATTTCCATAATGCTCGTTTATGCACCGCCCGACTCCAAAAGGTCAAGGCAGTTGAGATTCTCAAACTCACATCAAACCCGCCAAAACAAGACATTAAGCGGGTAAGCAACGCCGCCGATATGACAGGAGCGACGCAGCGGATTCCCTCTGCCGTACTGCCACCCCATTCGGCCATGATCAGCTAACGGTTAGCCATTCGTCGAATTGGCTTCATAGACTCGAACTTGTACGTACGGTAGACTGAAGTGAATCGCTGTCCCCTGCCCCACCACACTCTCGACGGACACACACCCGCCATGCTGCTGTACAATATGCTTGATAATACTCAAGCCTAAGCCTGTACCCCCGCTGTCACGTGAACGGCCCTTATCCACTCGGTAGAAACGCTCAAAGATATGCGGCACATCTTTCTCCGGAATCCCAGGCCCATCATCAGACACCGTACACTGAACCAACTCGCTCATCTCGTCATAACGAACGCGTAAAGTGAGCGAGGAGAAGTCAGGAGCGTAACGAAACACGTTTTCGATCAAATTATCAAAAACTTGCTGAATACGAAAGCGGTCAAAGCCGAACTCACCTACCCGCGCATCAAAGTCCAACTCCATGGTTTGCCCTTCAGGGGCGAGACGCGTACTATGTGTTTCCAGTGCCTCTTCCAACAAGAGCTGCAATGACTGCACTGCAGGCTCGATCTGCTCAGGCTTCGACTCCAAGCGCGACAACACCAACAAATCCTCCACCAACAGATGTAAGCGCTGCGCATTATTTACAATCTTATCCAAAAAACGCGCCCGCGTGTCCAACGGTAAGGTCGCATGATCCTCTACCAAAGTTTCGGCAAAGCCTTTGATAATCGTCAACGGAGTGCGCAACTCATGCGATACGTTGGCCACAAAATCGCGACGCACTTCCTCCAAACCCTTTAAACGGGTAATATCGTGGAGCACCAACAAGGTAGAGGTCGCTTGCTCTGCAGTCACCCCTCGCACCTCCGCACAGGACGCTTCAAACCAAAGCAACTCCCCGTCCCGCTCTATACTGACCTGCTCCAACTTCACGCTCCGATCTCCGCGATACGCATCCAAGAACTCCAATAAACTGGGAGAACGTAGCGCCGCCTCTAAACGCGCCCCTTTGAGCATACGAACACGCTGGAATAAGCGCTGCGCAGAATCATTCGCAAATTCGATCACATGCTGGTCATTGAAAATGATCACCGCTTCCTGAATCGAACCCAGCATCGCTCCCAACTGATTCAAATGTCCAGACTCCACATCTGCATGGCCACGGTAGCGATCAATCAGCCCGTTCGTCTCACGAATCAATCCCTCAAATCCCAGCCGCTTCAAAGTCGGCGACGACTCACTTACAAGCATACAACGATTGAGACGCACTGAGTCCTCTAACTCGCACACCACACGACGCGTTCTGATAATCAGCGCAACCAACGCGACCGTAGCAACACAAAGTAATAAACTCAGAATAATAACCATTAGATGTCGACAGTCCGGTAGCCGACCCCGCGAACAGTCTCAATTAAATGTGCATACGGCCCCAACTTTTCTCGCACACGCCGCACATGCGTATCCACCGTGCGTGTTTCAATATTCGTGTCATAATTCCAGACAGCCACGAGCAAGTGTTCCCGCGACTGCACGCGCCCCTTGCGTTCCATCAGTAGTTGTAACAAACGAAATTCGGTCGCAGTCAAAACCACCTCTGCTCCATCGATACACAACTGATGAAGCTCTGCATCAATCATCACCCCGCTAATTTCGATACGCGTAGAATTGGTTATCTGAGTAACTCTCGCGCTACGTGCGAGAAGCTTCCCCACTCGAATAGATAACTCTTTCATGTTAAAAGGCTTAGGCAAATAGTCGTCCGCACCGAGCTCCAACCCCTGAATGCGATCCTCTGTTTCCCCACGCGCAGTCAGAAAAATGATAGGAACATGCTTTAGCAAAGGATCGGCACGCGCCATCCGGCAGAGCTGCAAACCACTCAGCTCAGGCATCATGATATCAAAAATCATAATCTCAGGCTCAAAGTCACGCGCAGTACTGGCAAATAACAAAGGATCATTTAACACCTGACAGTGGTAGCCCTCTTGCTCGAATTTATACTTCAATAACTCTGTGACATCAGGTTCATCATCAACGACTAGGATACGCTGGGCTTTAAGAGTGTGCATACTAGGAAATTAAGAATAATGTATAACAAGCATTCACATCCGTGAATCAACGAGCGATCTTTGGGCACTTACACATTTGTTTAAAACGAAAATAAGTCGCCCTACGTCAACGCATAAACACCGATAGAAAAGACGCATACCCAATTTCACTCCGCCGTGACACGATTGTGACCTCCATGACACAAAGGCGCGCTCGATTCGGACGTTCCACACGACACAGTCTTGTGCCCTGGTTAAGAACCAGCTATCAACGATGAGCCATTGATCGCAAAAGGAGCGTAAGCGACCAACACACATTGATCCTGAGTGTCTGTATCAGTGGGGCGAGTCGCCCTCCCTGCTTTGCCATTAAATCAACGGTAAACCTCTTCTGATATAGGCTACATAAAAGATGACACATTCCATGCCGGCTGCAACGATCACTCCCCAGCTCCCAGAGCGTCCTCGTGCACAAAGACAGCTATCCACTAAGCCTTTTTGTTGTTCGAGTGACGCGCCTCTAGATGCACCATAAGGATACTGATATCGGCAGGATTCACACCACTGATACGATTGGCTTGACCTAGCGTACGCGGCATAATTTCAATCAACTTTTGCGCACTTTCACTGCGCAGACCTTTTACATTAGCGTAAATGAAATCATCTGGAATACGGATGTGATCAATATGCTTCATCTTATCTATCTGCTTTCTCTCCCGTTCAAGATAACCTTTGAAAACGACGCGGTAGTGCACCTCTCCGCGCACCTCTTTAGATTCAGCTTTCAACGCTTGCGGAAAGTCCTCCTGCGAATGAGAACGACGCAAGTGTAGCGCATAGCTCCCCCCTGCCCTACGCTCATCTTCCAGTCGTTGCGTCCACTCCATGACCTTACTAGCTTTTGCCTTTATTCTCCTTAGTCTCTCTGCACCAATGAGTTGCAGTCTTGACGACTGCTCAAGCAGGCGCATCTCAGCACTCGGGTGATTGAACAATAGTCGGTGTTCAGCACGACTGGAGAACATCCGATATGGCTCTTTGGTTCCTTTAGTGACTAGATCATCAATCAGTACACCTAAATACGCTTCGTGACGCTTAAGCACTAAGGGCTCAGTGCCACGTAACTTCTGCACTGCATTCACCCCTGCAATAAGGCCCTGACCAGCTGCCTCCTCATAGCCAGAGGTCCCGTTGATCTGGCCCGCAAAGAATAGGTTCTCCACTTTCTTTGACTCAAGCGTGGGGAAAAGCTGTGTCGGCGGCGCAAAGTCATACTCCACGGCATACGCCGGGCGTAGCATATGAACCTTCTCGAGGCCGTCGATACTGCGCAGCATGTCCAATTGAACACCAAAAGGTAAACTGGTTGAGAGCCCATTGATATACCATTCGTTGGTGTTGCGCCCTTCCGGCTCAAGAAAGAGCATATGGCGTTCCTTGTCGGCGAAGCGAACAAACTTATCTTCAATACTTGGGCAGTAGCGCGGACCCGTTCCCTCAATCTGCCCCGAGTACATCGGCGACAAGTGTAAGTTATCTGTCACTACCTGTCGGGTCTCCGCCCCAGTGTAAGTCATCCAGCAAGACACTTGATCTTTACCTGGCAACCATCCCAGCTTGCGCTGCCCGGGATGTTCCACATGGAACAATTCATGCTCCGACTCATGAGCGCCCCGCTCTGATTGTTCCACGTGGAACACATTATCAACCCCGCGGGTATCATAAAAAGCAAATAAGGTCGGCTCGGGATCGCCCTGCTGCTCTTCGAGTTGGCTAAAATCAATACTGCTACCAAGAATACGTGCAGGCGTGCCAGTTTTGAGCCGTTCTAGCTCGATGCCCGCCTCCTGAAAAGAGCCCGACAGTCCCTCCGCAGAGACATCACCCATCCGTCCGCCCTTATTAGTGTTATTACCGACGTGCATCAAGCCCCGCAGGAAAGTGCCCGTGGTCACCACCACCGTCTTGGCATAGAAATCAACGTCAAGGTTCGTTCGCACCCCCACCACTCGATCGCCCGAATAAATAAGCCCCTGCACCATCGCCTGAAAAAGATCCAGGTTGGCTTGCAACTCGAGCACATGCTTCATCCGATACTGATAGGCCTTCTTATCACACTGGGCTCGCGGCGCCTGCACTGCAGGCCCCTTGGATGCATTCAGTAGCCGAAACTGAATCGCCGTCGTATCCGTGTTGATCGCCATTTCTCCTCCCAGAGCATCGATCTCGCGCACCATGTGCCCCTTAGCCTGGCCACCAATCGCTGGATTACAGCTCATTTGCGCGACTGTATCTAAATTGCCAGTCAGCATCAAAACATTCGCACCCAACCGCGCAGCAGCCAGAGCGGCTTCACAGCCAGCATGGCCTGCGCCACAGACGATCACATCATAGGGCTGCTTCGGCCCGAATTTTAATCCACCACTCATTTTCCAATACAAAACTGTTTAAATAGACTGTCGAGCATACGATCATTATCGACCTTACCAACCACTTTACCAATGGACTCGATCGCAGAACGCAGATCCGAGGCAATTAACTCAGACAAATCATCTTCCTTCATTTTCTGAGCAGCTAACTTGAGCGAATCACATGCCTCACACAGCGCGTTCGCATGGCGGGCATTGACAACTACACCGTCGGTCGCATTCGGCTGCTGTACCGCGGACTCAATCGAATCTGTCCAGAGATCGCGAAACGCCTGCAGGCCGTCATGCTGCTGTAGCGAAAGGCGCGCATGTTGAAAATCGGCCATAAACTCGTGATGTTCAGATGCATTTGGCAGATCTATTTTATTCTCGATCACGATCGTATTCTTAGTCGTCATACGAGCCAAAAGCGATTCAGGTAGAGTAGGGGAGGGCAATGCGGCATCAAGCATCAACAAAAAAAAGTCTGCGGTTTCGGCCTGTTCGATTGTATGATTGATGCCAATTTGTTCAATCGCATCACCAGCCTCATGTAAACCAGCTGTATCCAGAATCTCAATACGCCAAGGGCCCACCATCAAAAAAGCTGAGATATAATCACGGGTCGTACCAGGCACATCACTGACAATGGAACGATCTGATCCAGTCAGCGCGTTAATCAAACTACTCTTGCCCACATTCGGCTCACCAATGATAAGCGTCTTAACCCCCTCGTGCAATAATGTCGCATAACGCTGAGTATCAATGATTTCCAAAACATCCGCAATTAGCTTTCGCAGCTCTGAAGCAGGTCCTTGCTGGTCTTCACTAGGCAAATCCTCCTCAGGGAAATCAATATACGCTTCAAGATGCGCCATCACACTGAGGAGCCGATCCGTCAACTCACTCATTTTACGCCCAACTGAACCATGCAACTGGCGCTGCGCCACCTCGATACTACGATCCGAGCGCGCTCGTATCAGGTCTGAGACAGCCTCGGCCTGGCTCAAATCCATCTTTCCATTTAAAAAAGCAGTTCGCGTAAACTCACCCGGCTCGGCTAATCGACAGCCCCGAGACATTAGATCTGCTAAGATCTTCTGTACGATCAACGGATTTCCATGAGGAGCAATTTCAAGCATCGCTTCTCCCGTAAAGGACTTACCCAACTCGAAGTAAGTGAACACACAGTCATCAATGGTCACACCAGTAACATCTGTGTAGGTGCCAAAATGAGCATAGCGTGGAGCTAATGCTTGCTCACGGCCTAAAATTTGAGCCGAGAGCACCGAGCACGCGGGACCACTCAAGCGAATCAACGCAATGGCTGATTCACCAGCTGGAGTTGAAAGGGCAACTATTGTATCAGTGGCAGGCATAATGCCGCAAAGTTCGTCACATATGCCGTGGCGTCAAGTACACATCTAAAGCGCTTTATTTGGGCATAAATGAGAACTAATCTTAACTCTGGGACATGGAGTGAAAAATAAACACCTTCCTAGAGGCTTAATATCACATAAAAACAGGCGCCAGACCCTATAAAAACTAGCATTCGCTAATGTTTTTAAAGGACATGATTCGAGTACGATCACAAGTATCTATAGGAGTCACCGTATTTACGCTAAGCATTGATAAGTAGTTATATACAGTTTATTTTAATAAATTATACAGCACAGGAATCAGGTACCACATAAAGCCTTCAAGATCTAAAATTTGTAATTTAGTAACTGACCAAAAACGTAGGCCGTTTGCCATGTTGCATCATCACCAAACCGCTTTGATTGAAACATATAAAATAGTTCAAGCTTGGTTTGTTTATTAACACTGAAGGATAATTTCAATGGTCTGAAACGATTTTCAAACAGTCGGTTAGTGGTATAATTGTAAAATACCTCGGCATCAGCGCCGATACAGGCTAACGGGCCCATATCCACCACTTTATAATTGAAACTAAAACGATGACGACTGACCAATTGATTATCGATGGATTCAATCGCGCGCAAGGCGAGCAGATGACGCATCGAGTAACTTTTTCGATCGCCCAACTTCCAGTGCGGGGCGAGGTAGAGGCGAAAAATATGTACACGCGTATAATCATCGCCGGATTGAGCCCGCAGCTCCTCAATCAAATAGGTAGCGCCAATGTCTAAGTTTGAATGAATTTTGTACTCGAGAATTGGGTTCACAAACCATGTCGCGAGGAAGCTATTATCATTATACCAGCGTGTCTGTGCAGTAGCCTTGATGCGCCAGGCCTCATCTTCGTAAAACGTGAAGCCGAGCACCTGCCATGTGCTGAAGTCTTTGTCAAATCTCGCCTGCACTGGCGATGTACCTAGCAATCCGAAAGCGACCATAACACATAAGTTAAGAACACAGGAATGTTTACATAAACTGCGCATGCTATTACATGCATACACACGCAAGCAAACAAACGCAATCAAAATGATCCTAATTAAATCTAACCTAGGTTCAATCGCGATCAATACGACAACTTAGAATAAAAGGGAAATACATTTGGACTGCAGTTTCACGCAGCTCCTTAAGATACCATTAAACAGCGGCACTAGCATCTACTCAGACGGGTAGGGGACTGCTCTAGTTCGATAGCTAACTAATCGCGCACATCCTTCTACAATAAGAGCACACTGGAAACGAAATTACTAGTTCGTACGTTTGTTCTGCTAAGAGCTCTGCGACTCGGATGACTCCGATTCACCGGTGAGTGATTCACCGCCACGAACGTGGACTTTAGCCATGATCAGATCTGTCAATTCCTTCGCTAGGTCAGGATTATCTTTAATGTGTTGCTTCGCAGCTTCACGGCCTTGACCAATCATCTCACCTTTATACGAAATCCATGAGCCCTTCTTCTCCAGCATCTTATGCTCGACACCTAGATCCACTAAAGAACCTGAGTGAGAAATACCCTCGTTGTACATGATATCGAACTCGGTCTCTGTAAACGGAGGAGCAACCTTATTTTTAACCACCTTAATACGTGTCCGGTTACCGACCACCTTGCCTGCCGATTCCTTAATCTGACCGATCCGACGAATGTCCATACGAACCGATGAAAAGAACTTAAGTGCTCGACCACCGGGCTGAGTTTCAGGGCTACCAAACATAACGCCAATCTTTTCGCGAATTTGATTGGTAAAGAGAACCACACATTGTGATTTACTGATACACGCAGTGAGTCGACGCATTGCTTGACTCATCATACGTGCTTGCAAGCCGACAGTCGTGTCTCCCATCTGACCATCCAATTCGTGTTTTGAAACTAGAGCTGCAACCGAATCAATTACGATAATATCGACCGCACCTGAACGAATCAGTGTTTCAGTAATGTTAAGTGCATCTTCGCCACTTTCAGGTTGTGACACCATCAAATTTTCAAGATCCACACCCACCACCTTCGCATAGCGTGGGTCGAGCGCGTGTTCCACATCAATAAACACGGCGTTTCCGCCTTGCTTTTGAGCTTGCGCGATAATGCTTAAACAAAATGTCGTCTTACCAGAACTTTCAGGACCGTAAATTTCACAGACCCGCCCACGGGGGAGACCGCCAATCCCTGTGGCGAGGTCAATGGCAATCGATCCAGTGGAAATGACATCAATCTCCATTTTAGTCGCCTCACCTAGTCGCATAATCGCGCCGTTGCCGAATTGCTTATTGATGCCAGAAAATGCAAGGTCCAAGTTCTTGCGATCAGCTTCGGGGTTGCGTGCGACTTTCTTAATTTGTGCTTTTACGGCCATATCGATAATAAGTTAATGTTTACGTGTTAATTATATTTATTAGATTGAGCACGACTTTGCCCATGGCAAGTTTAAATGATAATTTGTTCACTACATTAGTGAAATAAGCAGATTTTCAGTGTTGCCTAGATTCTAACAAGACCAACGCGCCTATTAAAAGTCTACACCGAACTCATTGGTGTCAGATGCTTATTTTTCAAAGATGGTAATAGCGCAATGTCCAGGGTTGCTAGTGCCGTATGGCGCTATTTATAGATTGCTTACCAACCTTATAACGATGACTTTAAAATATCTAGTGTATCTCTCGAGGCACGGACTTTAAACAGTCCGCCTAGCATGCCTATTGGTAATACCTTTCGGCATAAATGAGTAATAAAACGCACTTCCTACATCACTCACATCGCCAACAACACATCCTGCCCGACGATTGCTCCCAATTTCATTTCATCCTCTCAACTCATCGAAAGTTTCTTAAATAAAGTAGATGGTCATCATAGATAACCGCCGTCTGCAACATGCATTGCTACCAGCTGAGTAGCTATAAAAATGCCATATATATTTACTATTTCAATAAGACTATGCCGACGAATATACCAAACCCACCAGTGCCCGATGGGGTGCGCTATGCTCGTTGGGCAGGGCATGCACTTGGATTTATTTTAATCTGTGCTGCAATTGTCTCAGCGATCCAAGGGCTAGAGGGGACTTTCAATAGCATCAAAGCTAGCTATTTCATCTTGTATGGTATCGTACTGAATGTTCCGTTTGTACGGATCTCAGATGCTCGGTGGAAATTGTTCTATGGCCTGCTGGTTTTTTGCTCAGTCGCTTTCGTGTTCGTAATGGTGGTTTCGGTTATGTTTAACTACATGGATGCGGCAGATCGCGGTGAACGCCTCGGTGTCCCTGGGCTTGAGGGCACTTTAATCTTTGTGGCACTGATGCAAGTGCCAGCGGTCCTCTTTCAGCGCAGACCTGACTTAATCGACTAAATGGCTGCACGCTATAAACACGTCATCTGGGACTGGAATGGCACGCTGCTTAACGACATAGAACTTTGTGTCGATATTCTCAACGGGCTACTTGCCAAACGGGGCAGAGCACCGCTCTCAGAGCAAGACTATCGCGATAATTTCGGTTTTCCCGTGGTTCAGTTTTACGATTACCTCGGCTTCGATACCGATAAAGATAGCTTTGATCGAATCAGCCGTGAGTTCATTAACGACTACCAAGCTCGCTGCTTTGAGGAATGTAAATTACACACCGAGACAGCGCAGGTTCTTACTGATTTAGCACAACTCGGTATAAGCCATTCAGTGCTGTCAGCCGCAAAACAAGATGCACTCAACCAAAGCATACATCACTTCGGTATCCGTGGTCATTTTCTGGGCCTAATGGGGGCAGATAATATCTATGCTGAAGGTAAGGTCGCACAAGGCCATCACTGGATTGAGCAACTCCACTGGCAACCAGATGAGATCGTCTTGATTGGTGATACTTTGCACGACTTTGAGGTAGCCGAAGCGATTGGCACGAGTTGTATCCTGATGGCGCATGGGCACCACACCACCGAACGGCTAGCCAGCACGGGGGCTCCAGTAGTTCATTCGTTGCGGGAGCTAGTGCAACTACTGCGATCGAGCTAATACCTTGCCAGTTTGGATATTGATCGGATTCGGTCGACACGCCTCATTTGGTAATTAATATAATATAGCTAGACATTGAAAAAATACGATTGCCACAAATCGCTTTAGAAAATGGCTTAGCCGCCATACTGACATACGGTTGCCGGTAAGCGCCGAACCAAACGACACACTCCAACGCGTCTTTGATGAACCCCACTCCGGGTGTTCTCCGCGAACAGAGCCACTTTCATCATTTTATGGACATTGCAATTGTCACTGGAGCTGAAACTCCACTCGGACTTCGCTTAATTGAAGATCTTATTCGCCAAGGATGCCGTGTGCACGGAATCGGCAACAACCTTTCACATGTCACTTTCACGGACAAGCATTTCATCGCCCATGCGATTGACCTAAGCGATCTCGAAGCAGTCGCCCGCACGGCAGAGGCCATCCTCGAAAAGGAAAAAGCGATTCACATTCTGATTCATGCCATCGATGTAACGCCAGGTGCTGCCTTTGAGCAACTACCTGTGGGCAATCTCGAAGCTATTCTAAAGGTCGGCCTACTCGGGCCTGTCATGCTCACACGACTGGTTCTGCCCAACCTGCTGCGCTTCCGCGGCCAACTGATTAACATTATTCCAGCCAACAAGAGCGGCCACATCGCCAGCGCTGTCAACGCCCTCATCGAAGGCGGCCTACGTGAAATGAACAACGCACTATTTGATCAGGCGCGCGACGCCGGGCTGCGTGTGACCAACCTAATCCTTCGCCAGAACACAATGACGGATGATACCACCTTTGCAGACAAACACCTGCAAACTCGAATCGATCCAGAGCACGTCGCCCGCACCGTTGAACAGCTTCTCAATCCAAATGAGCCCAACGTCCCCAACGAAATTACACTGTATCCGCGCCTCAGCGGCGCCGCCGAAGAAGTACTACCGGTGACTGGCCTAGCGATCGATCCATACAATTCGGTGGTGCTACCTCCACAGGAATATTGCCCACCAGAGCAGGCGGCTATTCTCACCAAAGAACCCGATCAAATCGAGCGCACCATTCCTTACACGGATGAAGAAATGGAAGAGAAAATCGCCTCAGCTATTGAGGACTACGAATCTCAGCCTGAACGCCACGAAGA
>JAQXBA010000062.1 GCA_029252625.1 Opitutia bacterium
CCTGAGTGGTGGCATCGGCTTCGTCTTTTAGGCAAAGCTCATCGCCCTGCAAATGCAGGCCCTGCTACAGGCAGGCCTCATTTAAGCTAGCCAGATATTACCGCCAAACCCGCCTCCGCAGCCCTCCTTCGACCACTGGTATCCGCCTGCCAGCCTGCAGCGCATGCAGTGCTGCTGAGAAGAGCATTGGCCGCACTGAATCGGATCCAGCACCCAAGTCAGCGAGGCAGGCGCGTGTCATTTATTACACACATGCGCCCCTAGGACGGCTTTTGTCCTAGGCTAGAGGTATAATAGCTGCTAATTTAGACATGCACCTCACAACCAATGCCCACCGGCACGCCCACTACTGTGCTCCTAGGCACTTAATACCTTCCCACTTTCGTACCTCAAGTTTCAGGTTTCTCAACCTCAGCCCCCTTAAACTGCCACTATGCACCCCATTATCCTAAGCCTCCTGCTCTGTCTAGTTAGCCAGCAAGTCCTCATCGCAGATGCAATCGACCGCGCTTGGCAAACCAGCATCGAACCAATCACCCTGAGTCTGCGAAATAAGCTAGCGAATGCCCCCTACACTGTAACATTTATCGTCGAGGCCAAGGGCTGCGAAGGCCAGTGGACGTACACTGCTGAGTCTGAGCCTAACGCCTGGCAGCGCCCACAGTTCCCAAAAGACTTTAAAGGACCAAAGGTCGACCACTTACAGCCGCAGGCCTACACTTGGCATGCCCGCGTGGTGAGCGACGACAGCAAGCGCGTCATGGATGGCAGCTTCACCTACCCCAACAGCGAGTCTCGCCGTCGAGCCAATTCAGCGCAATTACCTCAGGTTCCAGGACAATTAATCGTCGACTTTGATACCTTGTTTGCGGAGCGCTATGCGATTAGTATGTTGGTGTACCCCGAACAAATTCAAGGCGGCCCTTTCCTCTCATGCACCGCCTACGTTCGCATCACCGATACACATGACGGTGCTAGCGCAGCCTTCCACAGCCAACAATTCTCAATCCCCGAGGCAGCACTACGCCCTTATATCGAAACCGTGCGCGAGCCTGATTATGCTGAGCGTATTCGCCCTGGAGTCCACAGCGTAGTCCTCAGCACTGGCGACTACCTTCACAAATTATCCGACAGCGGTGATCAAACCCTCAGCTTCGACCGCGGCTTTGCCTTTGCCGATTTCGATCATGATGGCCAACTTGAGCTACTGGTCGCTCGATTCATGGATGGGCAACGTATGCGCTGCGCCTACTCTGTATATGCACTCGACTTTGCGAGTCGTTTTGAGTGCCCGGTGCTTGAGCCAATCAAGGACGCTGTGCTATCCCAGCTCGACAGCACCTCAACCCTCAACCTCGCAACTCAAATGATTACTAACCATAGTAGTAGCTCCGCCTACGACAGCGTGTACCAAACGTATCAATTACACTCGCTGCAGCCGACCACAGGTCAGGCCTCTTTTAGCAAACGTAATCGCTACTTCCTCACAGTCGAAGAAGGTGCAACCACCCAAAACGTGCCCAGCGGGCATTACCAAGAGGTGAAGCACCACTACCGCTACACACTCGCCGCAGACGGCACTTGGCAACAGCAAGTCATTTCTAAGCACAAACAAATCAAGGCCATAAATTGAGCCGCTCCAATAAGTGCCCTTAAGTCTCCCACCTAAAGTCTCCAACCTCCCACCTCAGCCCGCAGCTCTCAAGTCTCCCACCTTAAGTCTCCCCTCTTGGTAAT
>JAQXBA010000072.1 GCA_029252625.1 Opitutia bacterium
CATTTTTAAAGTTCATTGCAGTAATTTTTAATAAGGGAGGGACGATGTTTCTACACCGCCGCCAATTCAATACCCGACCATCGAAAGGTCGCTTACTTTTTCTGCTCGGGACGCATCGCCAAGCTGACTACTTCTTTATCGAAATAGTTGCGGTCCATACCAGCATTGACCACGAGGCCCTGGCCATTGATCCCGCTCGACGCAGGGCTCAACAAAAACACTGCGGTGTTCGCGACCTCCTGGGTGGTGAGGTTCTGCTTACGGAAGGTTAGTTTTTCGGCATAGAGATAACTCTCCAAATAGCCGGGAATCCCGGCCGAGGCACTGGTCTTGAGCGGACCAGCGTTGACGGTATTGAAACGCACACGGGTATCCGCGCCAAACGATTTGGCCAAATTATACGACGAGGTCTCCAGGGCTGCCTTAATTGGTGCCATGTAGCCGTAGTTCTCAGCGGTCACGTCGGTGGACGAGATGCCGATCGAAACCACCGAGGCATCATGGTTCAAATGCGGCTTAAATGCCCCCGCCACTTCGACCAACGAGAAAGCCGAGATCGCAGTCGCCTGCAAAAAATCCTTTCGCACGGTCTCGTGAAACGGCTTAAAGCCCTCCGAGTAGTTGGCGAAGGCGATCGAATGCACGATGCCATCGAGCGGACCGTAGTCAGCGCTCACTTGCTCGGCTAGCGCCGTAATCTGCTCTGGAAATTCGACATCACAAATGTAGGCTTTGCGGTCGCCGAGCAGTTTCCCCAAACTTTCCAGACGTGCCTCGGAGCGCACACTATGAATCACTTCAGCGCCTTCGGCTTCGAGCGACTTGGTGATCGCCCATGCCACGCTCTTACGATTCGCCACACCCATCACGAGGAAGCGCTTACCTGCTAATGCGAGAAAACTCACTTGCTGACCTCCGGTTCAAGCATCGCTAAAGCGAATTCAATCGTCAGCGCAGGTTTGCCATTTTTCAGAACCTTAGCTTTCATGAAATAGAACTTACTAACCTGCTCCTTCATCGTCACCTCAATCGTGATCTCGTCACCCGGCTTCACCATTTGCTTGAAACGGGCATCACTGATACGCGACAGCACTGGCGTCACATCGTTGAGCGAACGGCCCTCTTTCTCGATTTGCTTGGCGAGATAGATCGCGCCAGCTTGAAAGCAGGACTCGCAGAGCAACACGCCCGGCATGATCGGATTGCCAGGATAGTGGCCCTCGAACTGCGGCTCCTCCATACGGATGGTACGCTTACAAGTGGCGCCGTCTTCGCGAACTTCGACGATCTCGTCGATAAACAGGAAAGGCGGGCGGTGTGGAATAGTGCGGAGAATTTCGTCCATAGTAGCGAGTGAACGACTAAACTCACGGAATGCACGCTAAAACAGCAGGCACAGCCAAGCGAGGGGCAATTATAAAAGGTTCATCGTCAATTGTGGGAAGGAGCGTGGGCGACCCGCCCACGACACCTGCCATCTGACAACGAGGACGGTTCGCCCTCGTTCCTGATGGGTACAAAAACGGACAACGCCGTATAGGCATTACCCTTTAGCCAGCTCGAACAGCTTTTTATCGATCTTATTGGCAGTGATCACGCCGTAGTTCATCGTGCCCAACCAACCCGACATGATGATGCCAACGGAACCCGCGTGGTACAGGCCTTCGATTTGGTCGGAGAGCTCCATCGACACCTTGAGTCCTTCAAACTTGGTACCAAAGGACGTGCCCTGCATCGACTTGGTGTAATGGTTTACGGTGCGTGGCGTCGCCGCTTCGATATGGTCGATTTTATCACGCACATCGGGAATGAACGTTTCCAAACTACTCACACACGCTTCACACATACGGGCTTTCTCGGCTTCGT